>JAFXIZ010000009.1 GCA_017532725.1 Bacteroidaceae bacterium | reverse complement strand
GAAACCAATACGCAATGGTATACGCATAAAATGGTAAGAAAAGCATATGTACATATACGCCGAGCTTTGCCCGATATGTTTCATTATACAGAGAATAATTCTATCCCTAAAACAACCAATGCCTTAGAATCATTCTTTGGGCACTTAAAAGAGAATATATCTCTTCACAGAGGACTATCATATAACCATTACCAAAACTATGTAAAGTGGTATCTTTATTTTAGAAACAAGTCCAATAAAGATAAACGTTTTTGATTTTTTTCAAGCAAAGGTAGCTCTCGGAAGATTGCTTTGTAAAGGTCAAACATGTGGCTACGCCAACCTTGACAAAGCATCTTCCTTTACCTTTTATATCGCTTGGAAAAAATCAAAAACAAACAAAAAATAAGAGAGATTTTCCTCGCCTTGGGGAAACCTCTCTTTGTATGATTATGCAGGTCTAAAACCAACCATTTTTGTCCACATTACCCTTTTGCCTGTGTGTTACAAAGTCTATAATATAGTGAGGTGAGATTTTCTTAGGCACGACTGCACTCAACTATTCTTGATGTGTTGCAGTATGATTGCCACCTCGGCATCCATTCGTGGGATGGGTACAACACGATAAGTCGAGTAGTCGGGGTGTAGTACAACCAAGTTCATACGACTGATGCGAATGCCATAGTTGCGCTCAAGCATATATCGGTACAGGTTTTGTTGCAAGCAGTAGTGGCTGTACGATGTGTCGGTAAGGTGTTCGAGCCCGTTCAGTCCGTTAGCAAATTTGTTTACCTCGGTAGGGTCTATCTTGTTACTGCGTTTCCAATCGTATATTTCGTAACTGCCGTCGGCACAACTGCACACAAGGTCGATAGTGCCTGCTATGCGAGCATCGGTGTCATATACACGCCATTCGGTACGGAAGGGAGTATAGCCTACAACGCTGTGGAAGGCCTTGAAGAAGGTCCATTCGCGAGTGATGTCTATTTGGTCGCATATATTCAGGTAATTACCTTTGTAGCACACTTCGCATAGCATATCGATGTCGCGCTTGCCGTTGAGGTAATCCTCTATTTGCTTATGCAGGTAAGTACCTACCTGACTTGCCAAACAACCTTTCGAGTCCCATTGCTCGCGCAGTTGGGCTGCCTTCTCAACATCTTGGTTACACTTGCGAAGACTCCAATATACGGCATCAAACTCCTTGAAGAATTGTGCCACAACCGAACTTACCGATTGCATTTCGCCATATCCATCTACACTGTATCGGTGTTGGGCTTCATCAAATTTTATGTAATTATCGCGTTCAAACGATATGTCCGAGCCGTTGAGGTTGGTATGCTTCATAGTGATATAAAGTATGTGTGTTCGTGTTATAAAAGAGTGTCAAAACGAGCGATGATACACCGGTTTCGACACTCTTGTTACTCCTTAATATTTATGTAAATATTCCTATTCTTATATCGACAAGCGACGGAGCGTGTTGAGCAACTCGCGATTGATAGGCTTGTCATATTTGATAGCCTTGCTGAAGGGTACATATACAATCTCATCATTGCGTACACCTATCATCACGTTGCGTTGACCCTCGATGAGAGCATCGATAGCGGCAGCACCCATACGGCTGGCAAGGATACGATCCTGTGCCGAAGGCGAGCCACCACGCTGTATGTGACCCAATATAGTAACGCGCACATCGTATTGAGGATACTCGTTCTTGACACGCTCGGCAAGTTGCATAGCACCTCCCGTTGTCGGACTCTCGGCAACAAGCACGATACTACTGTTCTTCGACTTACGGAAACCGTTTTCTACAAGTTCCTCAAGTTGGTCTATCTCGGTAGAGATTTCGGGGATGATTGCAGCCTCGCAACCTGTGGCTATAGCACCGTTGAGAGCCAAGAAACCGGCATCGCGACCCATAACCTCGATGAAGAACAATCGCTCGTGCGATGATGCAGTGTCGCGTATCTTATCGACAGCATCCATAATAGTATTCAGTGCTGTGTCATAACCAATAGTAAGGTCGGTACCATACAGGTCGTTATCGATAGTACCCGGCAGACCAATGATAGGGTAGTCAAACTCTTGGGCAAAGGTGCGAGCGCCGGTAAGCGAGCCATCGCCACCTATTACCACCAATGCGTCTATTCCTTCGCGCTTCAGTGTTTCGTAGGCCTGCTTGCGACCCTCTTCGGTTTGGAATTCCTGACAACGCGCAGTCTTCAAGATTGTACCACCTTGTTGTATAATGTTACTTACATTTTCGGTTTTGAATTGTTTTATTTCGCCGGTTATCAAACCACGATAGCCACGATAAATACCTTTTACCTCAAAGCCGTTGAATATTGCCGAACGTGTCACTGCACGTATCGCAGCATTCATACCGGGAGCATCACCTCCCGATGTCAAAATACCTATGCACTTTATAGTTGCCATAATTATATAAATTTTTCAGTACAAAGATAGTGCAAGCCGAGTGGAGAACAAAATAAATTCATTTATTTTTTCACCCGAGGCGCAGCCTATCTTATCAAAAGATAGTGCAAGAAGTACGAGTGGAGAACAAAATAAATTCATTTATTTTTTTCACCCGAGGCGCAGCCTATCTTATCAAAAGATAGTGCAAGAGTTGTGAGTGGAGAACAAAATAAATTCATTTATTTTTTCACCCGAGGCTACTTAAAATAAATAAACCGAGTAAACATTTTACTCGGTTTATTTAAATGACTTATTATCAATATTCTTTGTTGTCCTGGAAGGATTCGAACCCTCACTGACAGAGCCAGAATCTGGAGTGCTACCATTACACCACAGGACAGTGCCGTTTTACGATGTGCAAATTTGCAAATTATTTTGCTTTGTTGGTCACCTTGTTGGATAAAACGCGATGTTGTTTAACAAATTTTTGCAAAACGGTTGTGCGCAACAACGACTCTATGCTATTGTTACTCCATAAGAGGCTCGCCGGGTAGTGCCGATGCAATGCGATTGTACGACTCTTTCATAAGTTGTTCCATATCGTATTTCCCCTCGGCAGGTGGCATTATGGGCTTGTGTATGGTTAGTGTTACCTTGCCCGGGCGCACATTGAGGCTGCCTTTGGGCAGGAGGTGGAATGCGCCGTCGATGGTGAGAGGCACTACGGGCAGTGAAAACTCCTCGGCAAGTGTGAATGCACCTCGCTTGAAGGGGTGCAAGTGACCGTCTTCGCAGCGAGTTCCTTCGGGGAAGACAACGAGCGACATTCCTCCCTTGAGTGTTTTCTCGGCGTGTTGCATTGTGCGACGTATGGCTGCCTTCGATGAACGATCTACCATAATGTGTCCGGCAAACTCGCAGGCTGTGCCTACAACAGGTATCTTTTTCAGCGCAATTTTCATCATCCACTTGAAGTTGTGTTTCAAGTAGCCATATATTATGAAAATGTCGAATGCACCTTGGTGGTTGGACACAAAGACGTATGAGGTATTCTTGTCGATGTTCTCACGACCTTTTATCTCGGTCTTGATTAGTAATACTGCGCAGAAGCATCTGGCCCATAGCATAGGGGGGTAGTAGCCCCAAAAGTCGCGACTGCCTATGGTGCAGCCTATGATTGTTACTATACTCGTTAATAGCGTTACTACAATGAGTATGGGCAGTGCTATGAGCCATTGGTATAGAAAATAGAGTATGCGCATAGTGTGTATTTGTTTAATAGTGAATATCTATTAGAAATTGATACCTATTCTTATGTTTGCTCCGTGTAGGGCGTTGTCGCTATATACACCGAATGGAATGATTTGTGTATATGTATAACCTACAAGAACGTAGGTCTTGAGTTTGCGCGTTTGCAACAGATTAAAGCCTATACCGGCCGATGCGTATGCACCGGTGTTGTGCGACTTGCTGCTGAGTTCGTTGATAGAAAGACCGGCCTTGATGTCGGCAAAACATAGCGAGCGACCCTCCTTGAAGTTGCAACGGAACATTGCGTATATGGGTATAAACAGTCGGTTGTTTGCAAATGAGGGGTGGATACCCATACCCACACCGGCTATTTGTACGATGCCTTTGCGATAACCGGCATATATGTCGATGTCGAAGCAACTGCTTTCGGTACTCGAGAAGTCGATGTTGGCACCGGCTTCGACTCCGAATGCAAAGGGGCGAGTGGGGTAATTTATCTCGGTTGTCGCTTGCTCGGTTGCTTGTGTTGTGGTGCGAGGCAAGCCCGATGTTTCGTTTTTGGCAAGTGTTTGTGCCGATGCAGTTGTAGCAGTAAAGAGTAATGCTACTGCGATGTAGCGTAGAGTTTTAGTAATACCGTTCATTTTCTTTGTTTGATTGTATATATTGAATGTTGCTGCGAAATTATACATTTATTATATAAAAACAAAATTGAGTTTGTTAAGAAATATGTTTATACCTCAAATGTTATTGGATAATTTTTGCTACCTTTGTGTTGGTGATTTTATATTTATATTGTTATGAGAAAAATATCTCTAATCTTTGCTTTGCTTGTGGGATGTGCCCATTATGTGTGTGGACAATCGACCGATGTAGTTAACGATGAGCCTTCGCCTATTGTTCATATTACCCTTGCCGATGGCGTTGCTTTCGATATGGTATATGTTCCTGCCGGTACCTTTACGATGGGTGCGACAGTCGAGCAGGGCAGTAATACAGCCGACGATGAGCGTCCTACCCACGAAGTCTCCTTGTCGGGCTACTATATAGCCACTACCGAGTGTACACAGGCTGTGTGGAGCAAGATTATGCGTTGGAACAATTCGGCCGTTAAAGGCGATATGTTGCCCGTTACCAATATCAATATATTCGACTGTAGGGCTTTTCTCACCGAATTATCGGCCTATACCGGCCGTCAGTTCCGATTGCCTACCGAGGCCGAGTGGGAGTATGCTGCGCGTGGTGGTGCCAACAGTGGGTTGACAAAATTCAGTGGTGGTAATGCCTTGGCCGAGGTGGCGTGGTTTGCATCTAATGCTACCGAGGTACAGGCAGTTGCCGGCAAGCGTGCCAATGAGTTGGGCTTGTACGATATGAGTGGCAATGTGTATGAGATATGCAGCGATGAGTATGCACCCTACAGTGCCGATGCACAAGTCGATCCTCAAGGTGGTACATCCGACCAACAAGTGTTTCGTGGAGGTGCCTATTTTTCCGAGTCGAACGAGTGTCGCACAGCAGTACGTTCGTTTGCTCCTACCGATTATCGCGATGCTTTCATCGGTTTTCGCATAGTTATGATTCCTTAAATATAACAGCCGATATGTCGGCTGTTTTGTTTTTGTATTATAGTTAAAAATATTATGGCTCAAGATAGTAAAATCGTTACGGCAACCTATCCGGTGCTGAATATGGCGTGCGCTGCTTGTTCGGCTGCTGTTGAGCAGACATTGCAACAGCAAAAGGGTGTTATAGAGGCTACGGTAAACCTTGCCGCAGCGCAAGCACACGTTACATTCGACACGCGCGTTACATCTTATCGCAAGTTGGCCAAGGCTGTGAAGGCTGCCGGATTTGTGCTTGTCGAGCCTACCGACGATAGTGCCGATGTTGTTGCCGACTATCATCGTCGCCGTATGCGTCGTTGGCGCACGCGTATGATAGGCTCATTGGTATTCTTCCTGCCTCTTATGGTGCTGTCGATGACAATGCCCCATATAGCCCATCTGCACTACATTATGTGGGCATTGGCAACACCGGTATTGTTTGTATTCGGATATGAATTTTTCAAAGGTGCTTGGCAGCAGGCTTGTCACGGGCGAGCCAATATGGATACGCTTGTTGCAGTGAGTACCTCGGTGGCATATCTGTTCAGTGTGTTCAATACGCTTTTCCCCGATTTCTGGTTGCAGCGAGGGCTTGAGCCTCACGTCTATTTTGAGGCGTCGGCCGGTATTATAGCCTTTGTTTCAATAGGCAAGATGCTTGAGGAACGCGCCAAGGATAGTACAACCGTTGCCATAAGTAAGTTGATGGGGTTGCAACCCACAAGTGTCACTCGATTGTTGCCCGATGGCACGATGCAGAGTGTCGCTATCGATACGGTCGTTGCAGGCGACCGTCTGATGGCTCATCCCGGTGAGCGCATCGCAGTGGATGGTATTGTTGATGGTGGCGATTCGTATGTCGATGAAAGTATGCTCACAGGCGAGCCTATGCCGGTGCATAAGGTAGCCGATGTGCGCGTATATAGTGGAACGCTCAATGGCAAGGGCGTGTTGTATTATGTTGCCGAAAAGACCGGCGATGCTACATTGCTGTCGCGCATTATTCGTGTCGTGCAGGAGGCGCAAGGCAGCAAAGCACCCGTACAGCGACTTGTCGATAAGGTGGCTGCCGTCTTTGTGCCTGTTGTGATAACGATTGCTGTTGTGGCATTCGTTGTATGGTGTCTGTGTGGTGGCGATGATGCCTTCTCGCACGCCTTGTTGGCGTTTGTTACGGTGTTGGTTATAGCCTGTCCTTGTGCATTGGGCTTGGCCACGCCTACAGCCATAACTGTGGGTATCGGTAAGGCTGCATCGCAAGGTATTCTTATCAAGAATGCCGATGCGCTCGAAACGGCTTGTCGCGTTACGGCAGTTGTTCTCGATAAAACGGGTACACTCACCGAAGGTCATCCGGCTGTTGTACACTCGATGTGGTGTGGCGATGAATCTTATCGCTCGGTATTGAACAGCATTGAGTTACGGTCGGAACATCCCTTGGCACAGGCTGTTACGGCTTATCTATCCGATTGTGATGTACAACCCGTTACCGACTTTCGTTCTTTGCCGGGACGTGGCGTGGCTGCAAGTTGCAACGGGTTGCAATATTATGCCGGCAATCGCGCTCTTATGGATGAGATGGGTATAGCATTTTCATCCGAAATGCAGTCGGTAGCCCAATCGTGGGAACGTGATGCCAATACGGTAATATGGTTTGCCTCAAGCCGTGAGCCTATAGCAGTCGTAGCCATATCCGACCCCTTGAAGCCCACCTCGCACGAGGCTGTTGAGGGTATGCGCAAGTTGGGGATGAAAGTCTATATGCTTACCGGTGATAATCACTCTACAGCCCAAGCCGTGGCACGACAAGTGGGTATAGATAATGTCGTAGCCGGAGTGTTGCCCGAGGATAAATCTACATTTATATCGCAGTTGCAGCAGCAAGGCGAGGTTGTGGCAATGATAGGTGATGGCATAAACGACTCGGCTGCTCTTGCTCAAGCCGATGTAAGTATAGCAATGGGGCAGGGTAGCGACATCGCTATGGATGTGGCAGCAATGACCATTATATCGAACGACCTTGTGCGCGTGCAACAAGCCATCGTTATTTCGCAACAAACGGTGCGTACCATTCGACAAAACCTATTCTGGGCGTTTATATATAATGTAATAGGCATTCCTATTGCAGCCGGTGCATTGTATCCGTTGAATGGCTTTTTGCTCAATCCTATGATAGCGAGTGCTGCTATGGCATTGAGTAGTGTGAGTGTGGTAAGTAACAGTCTGCGACTTAAATGGAAAAAATAACCGATAAATCGATATAATATGAGTTGGAACAGTTTTATCAACAAAATTACAGGCAAGAAAGCCGATGAAGGCAATGTATTGCGTTTCCGTACCAATATAATGTGTAATGGCTGTATAGCCAAGGTTACCCCCGTACTCGATGCTATGCAAGGCATTACATCGTGGAGCGTAGCCCTTGATACCCCCGATAGAGTGCTTTCGATAGTAACCGATGCGATAGGCGAGGAGGAGATACTATCGGCTGTGCGTGCTGCCGGTTTTACTATAGAGCGTATGTAGTGCGACTCTATATCAGTCGCCCATATATTGCGATAAAAAAACGAGGTGTTTGCACCTCGTTTTTTTGTTATGGTTGAGTCTTATTTACTGCTTCGTTTCAGGCTCTTGGTCGTTGTCATCAGGCACTACAGGTTGTTCCACCTCGATAGTGGTGGTTGTAGTGAATGGGCTGCTGCTCTCGGTCAAGTTCTCCTTGGTTTCGTTATCTTGCAATATCTCTTCCGAGCGCGACTTCCAAGGGCGTTTGCCAAATATCTTCTCTACATCCTCGGTGTATATCACCTCGTTGGCGAGGAGGACTTCAGTGAGTTGGGCGTGACCTTCGGCGTGTTCCTTGAGAATGGCTTTGGCACGTTCATACTGCTCGTTGACAATGCGACTCACCTCTTCATCAATTATCTTGGCAGTAGTTTCACTATAGGGCTTGGTAAAGCCATACTCTTGTCCTGTCGAGTCGTAATACGAAAGGTTGGGCAGACGGTCGCTCATACCGAAGTACACCACCATAGCGTAAGCCTGTTTTGTCACGCGCTCCAAGTCGTTGGCAGCACCCGTCGATATACGACCTATAAATATCTCCTCGGCGGCTCTACCACCCAATGTGGCGCACATCTCGTCGAGCATTGCCTCGCGAGGGGTTATTTGACGCTCCTCGGGCAGATACCACGCTGCTCCCAACGCCTTACCACGAGGCACGATGGTAACTTTTACAAGGGGATTGGCATATTGCAGATGCCAACTCAATGAGGCGTGTCCGGCCTCGTGAATGGCTATAGAGCGTTTCTCTTCATCGGTTGTGATTTTTGAACGTTTCTCAAGGCCTCCGATGATACGATCTACGGCATCCATAAAGTCTTGCTTCTCAACCGTTTTTTTGTTCTTACGCGCAGCGATTAGGGCTGCTTCGTTACATACATTGGCAATATCGGCACCCGAGAAGCCCGGTGTTTGTCGTGCCAAGAGGTCGCGATCGACAGTGTTGTCAATCTTCACATTGCGCAAGTGTACATCGAATATCTCTTTACGGTCGTTCAGGTCGGGCAGTTCTACATATATCTGACGGTCGAAACGTCCGGCACGCAACAACGCTTTGTCCAAGATATCGGCGCGGTTGGTAGCAGCAAGTATTATAACACCACTGTTTGAGCCGAAACCGTCCATCTCGGTAAGCAATTGGTTCAGCGTGTTTTCACGCTCATCGTTAGCACCCATATTAGGACTCTTGCCACGGGCGCGACCTACGGCATCAATCTCATCGATGAAGATGATGCAAGGGGCTTTCTCCTTGGCTTGTCGGAACAAATCTCTTACGCGCGATGCACCCACACCCACAAACATCTCTACAAAGTCGGAACCCGAAAGCGAGAAGAAGGGGACATCGGCCTCGCCGGCAACAGCCTTCGCAAGGAGGGTTTTACCTGTTCCCGGAGGGCCTACAAGCAATGCGCCCTTGGGTATTTTACCACCCAATTCGGTATATTTATTGGGGTTTTTCAAGAACTCTACAATCTCTTCCACCTCTTGCTTGGCTTCCGACAGACCGGCAACATCGTTGAATGTTACGCGAGTATTACCTTTTTCGTAGAGTCGTGCAGTCGATTTTCCTACATTGAAAACACCACCGCCGCCACCACCCGAGCCGGGGTTAGACATACGGCGCATAATGAAAAACCAGAATGCAATGAGCAGGATAAAAGGACCTACCGACCACAGTATTGCCTCTATATCGCTACTCTTGTCGTAGGTAACAGGAATATTCAAGTCGTAGTCGTTTCTCCAGCGTTGCAATGTCTCGGCAAAACTATCGCTCGACGGAATATTGGTTTTTATAATGACGGGAGTACCTTTGGGCACTTCGTCACCGTATATTGCAGTCTTGGCAGAGTCGGTAAGTTGAGCCTCGGCGTGGTCCTTATATACGGTAATCTTTTCCATACCTTTACCACGCGCTATCTCCTCAAACTTGGTTGAGTCCACCTCGCGATTGTATGACTGGTTGTTGGTGAGGTACAGTATGACCAATACGGCAAATATACCACCATACAACCAAGCAAGATTGAATTTTAAAAATTGTTTCTTATTACTCATATATCAGTTTTGTATTTCTTTGGACGATTGTGTCATATTATCCGATATGCTGTTTAGTCGATGTCGGCTATCTCTGTCAATTTGGCATCGTTCCACAGTTGCTCGATGCGATAAAAGTCGCGCGCCTCGGGAGCAAAAACGTGAACAAATATATTGCCGTAGTCGATAATAATCCATTGTGCGTTGCGATAACCCTCGTATGCTACAGGCTTTACGCCGGCGTGTTCGCGAGTGTATTGTCGCACGCTGTCGGCTATAGCCTCCACTTGTGTGGGTGTATTGCCTTGACATACAACAAAATATTGTGTAGAAGCCGATTCGATTTGAGTAAGGTCAACGGTTACAATCTTGCGACCTTTCTTCTCTTGGATACTTTCGATGATGGTTTGTAATAATTGGTTTTCTTTCATATTTAATTATATATGTGCTACTGATGCTAATGCAATAATCGTGCCAAAATACCGATGCGATACGGCACTATTATCTCACATTGCAAAACTACACAAAATTATTGGTTTATGCGACCTTTTAATATTTTTAAGCATATATATAATATCGTTCTGTCCTTAGGGATACAAAAAATACCGACCTGTCGTGCGACAGGCCGGTATTATATATTTCATTAAGAAATAATACTATTACAATTTCTCAACTATTTCGCGAGTGTCGGTAGCAATCATCAACTCTTCATCGGTAGGTATCACTACAACCTTAACAGTAGAGTCGGGGGTGCTTATCACGCACTCTTTACCACGAAGTTTGGCATTGAGTTCGGTATCGATTTTCACGCCCATAAACTCAAAGTTCTTCATTACGATTTCGCGAGTAGTAGTTTGGTTTTCGCCTACACCACCTGTAAATACGATAATGTCAACACCATTCATTGCGGCAACGTATGCGCCAACGTATTTAATGATGCGATATTCGTACATATCAAGAGCAAGACGTGCGCGCTCATTACCTTCGGCAATAGCGTTTTCGATATCGCGCATATCCGACGAAAGTCCTGTTACGCCCAATACACCACTCTTCTTGTTGATGAGGTTTGAAAGACCGTTTACATCAAGACCCTCTTTGTTCATAATGTAAGCGAGTGCACCTGCATCGACGTCACCCGAGCGAGTACCCATCATCAAGCCTTCAACGGGAGTAAGATCCATAGAGGTATCTATCGATTTGCCATTCATAACGGCTGTGATAGAGCCACCGTTACCGATGTGGCAAGTGATAATCTTTTGGTCTTCGTACTTAACACCGAGGAAGTCACAAACGCGACGTGATACATAGCGGTGGCTTGTTCCGTGGAAGCCGTAACGACGTACGCCATATTTCTCATACATTTCGTAGGGGAGGGCATACATATAAGCCTTGGCGGGCATTGTTTGGTGGAATGCTGTATCGAACACACCTACTTGGGGTGCATTGGGGAGCAATTCGCTGATAGCCTCGATACCGATGATGTTGGCAGGGTTGTGCAAGGGTGCAAGGTCGTAGCACTCTTTTACTTGGGCTATCATCTCGTCGGTGATGAGAACGCTGCTGTTGAATTTTTCAGCACCGTGAACCACACGATGACCTACTGCCGAGATTTCATCCAATGTCTTGATGCAACCATACTCCTCGTTGGTGAGTACATTCAAGATTGTGCTGATAGCCGAACGGTGCTCGGGCATATCGGTTTCTATAATTTTCTTCTCGCCATTGGGGAGTGTAAATTTGATGAAAGAGTCTTTAAGACCCAACTTCTCTACACCACCTTGTGCCATTACTTCTTGGCTGTCGAGGTCGAAGAGTTTGTATTTTACTGATGAACTACCACAGTTCAATACCAAAATTTTCATTGCTATATATTTACTTGTTTATAATTTTTATGATAACTGTCGGTCAATGCTTATGCGTTCTTCAAACCGATGGCTTGAGTAGCAGTGATGGCAACAAGTTTGTAGATGTCATCAACGCTGCAACCACGCGAAAGGTCGTTAACAGGGGCTGCGATACCTTGCAATACAGGACCTACAGCCTCGGCACCTGCCAAGCGTTGTACGAGTTTGTATGCAATGTTACCAACTTCGAGAGTGGGGAACACAAGTGTGTTGGCGCGACCTGCGATAGCACTGCCGGGGGCCTTAGAAGAACCTACCGAGGGAACGATGGCTGCATCGGCTTGCAACTCACCATCGATAGCAAACTCGGGTGCCATCTCTTGTGCCAAACGGGTTGCTTCAACTACCTTGTCAACCAACTCGTTCTTGGCGCTGCCTTTTGTCGAGAAACTGAGCATAGCCACGCGAGGCTCGATACCTGCTATGTCGCGTGCTGTGCGTGCTGTCGATACTGCTATTTGTGCAAGTTCTTGAGCGTTGGGGTTGGGCATTACTGCGCAGTCGGCAAATACGAGTGTGCCGTTCTCGCCATATTCGGCTTTGGGAACAAACATAAGGAATGCACCCGAAACAACGCTGATACCGGGAGTTGTCTTGATAATTTGCAAAGCGGGACGCAATACGTCGCCGGTAGTATTTTTAGCACCGGCTACCTCACCGTCGGCATCACCATTCTTTATGATGAGTGTTCCCAAGTACAAGGGGTCTTCGGCAAGTGCTGTTGCTTTTTCGATAGTCATACCTTTTGCCTTACGCAATTCGAAGAGCAAGTTGGCATATACTTCTTTGCGAGGATTGTTAACAGGGTCAATGATTGTGGCCTTGTCGATGTTTTGAAGGTTGTGTTTTTCGGCAAGTGATTTTATCTCATCGGGGTTGCCAATGAGGATAACATCTACTACTTGGTCGGCCAATAGACGGTCGGCTGCTTGCAAGGTACGCTCTTCGGTACCTTCGGGAAGAACGATGCGTTGCTTGTTGGCTTTGGCACGTTCTACGATTTGTTTAATTAGGTCCATATTGATAAGATTAATGATAGTGTTTTTCGTAATTTATAATGTACTGCAAAAGTAAGAAAAAAAGTAATACACCGTATGTATATGTCGTTATAATTTTTTAGTAAAAATTTCGGTGGCTCTATTTTATCGTTTTTGCGCTTACTGTGTTTTATAACATCTTGTTGAAAAATTGCTCTTTTATAGTTGCTTTATTGGAAAAATATATATAAATTTACTGCCGAAAGTTATTGATTATAATACAATCACATTTGATTATTACATTTTGTAACCTTGCAAAGACTTGAAAAACAACTATGAATAAAGCAAAATTTACTATTGAATACGACTTCAAAAAAGTATCACCTTCGTTGCTTTGGAGTTTTATAAGTACTGCTCCCAATCTTGAAGAGTGGTTTGCCGATCGTGTCGAAAAACAAGATAAAGAATTTACCTTCTATTGGAACAAGACTCCACAAACAGCGCACTTGGTTGGTTCGCGTGTGGGTGTGTTTGTGCGCTTTCATTGGGATGAAGATGAGAATGAAAAGACTTTTTTTGAGTTGCGTATAACAACATCGGAACTTACAGGTGCAACAATGCTGTCGGTTACCGATTATGCCGATGATACCGAGATGGATGATTTGCGCGAATTGTGGGATAATGAGATTGAACGTTTGCAACGACGACTTGGCGTCTTGTAGTGGTAGGTGTATCTTCACATAATACTCTATTTTCAGCTTTATTCACATCTTGTTGGTTAATTGTATAGTTGCAACATACGAAATGTCGATTTTTTGCGCTATTTTTGCACACTGAATAAATAGCACAGTTAATGTTTCGTTTTAAGCGACTATATGGCTTTATGATACAGAGCTTCCTGCCTGTATTCTTAATGACATTCTTTATCTGCCTTTTTATTGTACTTATGCAGTTCTTGTGGAAGTACGTCGATGAAATGGTAGGTAAGGGATTGGAGTTGTCTGTGCTGTTCGAACTGTTTTTCTATGCTGCTGTCACAATGGTGCCTTTGGCATTACCCCTGTCTATATTGTTGGCCTCTCTTATGACCTTTGGTAACTTGGGCGAGCGACTTGAGTTGTTGGCTATCAAGGCTGCCGGAGTTTCTCTGTTGCACGTTATGCGCCCTCTTATCTTTGTGGTAGGTGTCATTTCGGTTTTGGCCTTCTTCTTCCAGAACAATGTGTTGCCACAGGCACAGGTGAAGATGTGGACTTTGTTATACTCGATGCGCCAGAAGTCGCCCGAATTGGATATTCCCGAAGGCGTATTCTACGACCAAATAAATGGCTACAACCTCTATGTAAGGGAGAAGAATCATAAGACCGGCATAATGCGCGATATGATGATATACGATATGTCGCAGGGCTTCGATAATGCAATGATTGTAATGGCCGACTCGGGCCTGTTAAAGACTACTCCCGACAAGAAATATCTGATTCTCACGCTATATGATGGAGAGTCTTTTGAGAACTTAAAGACCGATCGTACCAACTCTTATACCAACATCCCATACCGTCGCGAAACATTCTCTCTCAAGGAGTTGCTTATACCCTTTGATGCCAACTTCAATCGTATGGATGAGGGCGTGATGTCGGGGCAATACATAGGTAAAGACTACAACGAACTGCGTGTTACTATCGACTCGCTCAATTGCATTGTCGATAGTATGAGTGTCGAATTTACTAACAAACTCAATAAATCGGGCTACTTCAGTATATATTCCGAGAATATCCCTACCGATTCGGCTGCCCGAGCCAAGACTATAGAGCGTGATTTGGAGGCTGCTCAAAAAATCGACCTCGACTCATTGTGGATGGGTGAGAATAACCAACGCCGACAACTCTATTTGTCAAGGGCTATAGAACGTGCCAACAGTTACCGTGTCGATTATTTGTTCAATTCTATAACCCAAGACGATACCCGTCACACCATTCGTCGCCATCAGATAGAGTTGATGAAGAAGTTTACCTTATCATTGGCTTGTCTTATATTCTTCTTTATCGGTGCTCCCCTCGGAGCGATTATTCGCAAGGGTGGTTTGGGTGTACCTATTGTTGTATCGGTAATATTGTTTATTATATATTATATCATCGACAATACGGGCTATAAGTTGGCTCGCGATGGCGTGTGGGAGGTATGGCAGGGAATATGGCTCAGTTCGGCTGTGTTGTTGCCCCTCGGAATATTCCTTACGACGCGTGCCACCAAAGACTCGGCCGTACTCAATCTCGACCTCTATGCCGACTTCTTCCGTCACCTGTTTGGTAAGGACAAAGTGCGCAAGGTTACGCTGAAGGAGATTGTAATGGTGGCTATGGAGCCTGATGTTGCTTACCGTCGAGCCGAAGATCTTACCCGACAATGTCGCAGTTTTATTGCCAATAATCCTCGACTCAAGTATGCCGGATATTGGCTCAAGGGCTATGACTTGAATGTGATACAAGACTTGGCAACATCGGTCAATTCGCTTGTCGAATATACCTCCGAAACGACACATCGTATGGTGGCAACCAAACTGATGGACTATCCGGTTATTGTAGCCGAACGCATCTTGTCACCCTCGCACATCAAGCCTTTAGACATATTGGCTATGGTCTTTGTGCCATTGGGCGTGCCTATGTATCTGATAGCAAACAAACGATATAAAAACCTTATCAAAAATATTGAATCGGTGTGTCAGTGCAATGCCGACTTGATGGTATTGTTGCAACGCATCGAGGATGATAACAGAACTAATAAATAACTTAACTATGGATAACCAAAAGATTGTACTTAACACCATTGAGGAAGCCCTCGAAGATTTTCGTCAAGGCAAGTTTGTAATTGTTGTCGATGATGAGGATCGCGAAAATGAAGGCGACTTTATTATCGCTGCCGAGAAAATCACTCCCGAAAAAGTGAATTTTATGCTTACCGTAGGTCGTGGAGTGTTGTGTACACCTATTACCGAAGAACGTTGCAGAGAGTTGGACCTCGAAATGCAGGTTTCGGACAATACATCATTGTTGGGAACACCTTTCACAGTTACTATTGACCGCGTGGGTGCAGGTTGCACAACAGGCGTTTCTATGAGCGACCGTGCCACAACCATACGCTCGCTTGCCGACCCCTCTATGCGTCCTTCTGATTTTGGTCGTCCCGGACACGTCAATCCTTTGCGTGCCCGTTCAAAAGGTGTGTTGGCTCGTGCCGGTCACACCGAGGCTGCTGTCGATTTGGCTCGCCTCTCGGGTTTATATCCTGCCGCTGCATTGATTGAGATAATTAACGAAGATGGAACAATGGCTCGTCTGCCTCAATTGTATGAGATAGCCAAGAAGTACGATATGAAACTTATTGCCATTGCCGACCTTATCAAGTATCGTTTGCAACGCGAGGCTGTGGTTGAGCGTGGCGATGAAGTGGCTATGCCCACCGAGTATGGCGAGTTCCGTCTTATTCCTTTCCGTCAAATAAGCAATGGCGTGGAGCACGTTGCGCTGGTCAAGGGACATTGGCAACCCGATGAGCCGGTGTTGGTGCGTATGCACTCATCTTGTATGACAGGCGATATATTCGGCTCGATGCGTTGCGACTGTGGCGAACAATTGCACGAGGCCTTGCGTAAGATTAATGATGAGGGCAAGGGCGTGCTTGTGTATATGAGTCAAGAGGGTCGTGGTATAGGCTTGATGAATAAAATTCGTGCTTACAAACTGCAAGAGCAGGGTATGGATACGGTCGATGCTAATCTGCACCTCGGTTTTAAGGCCGATGAGCGCGACTATGGCTCGGGTGCTTCTATCTTGCGCGAGTTGGGTGTTCGTAACATACGCCTTATGACCAACAATCCTACCAAACGCATAGGCTTGGAAGGTTACGGATTGCACATCGTTGAGAATGTGCCTATTGAGGTAAAACCCAATAAGTATAACGAACACTATCTCCATACCAAGAAAGAGCGTATGGGACACGACCTCCACGAAGTAGAATAACAATCATTCAAGAGTTAGAAATGAGGAGATAGTGATAACTCATATCGATATTCCTACTCCTCATTTCTAATTCTTTTTTCATACCTCACAATTATGTCCGATACATATCTTACCATTGAATCTTCAGGCGAAGGCATCTTCAAAGAGAAAATGAGTCGTTTTCTCTCGTTTGCCATACCTGTTTCATCGGTAGGTGAGGCGCGTGAGTACATCGGAATGTACCGTAAGGAGTACTACGATGCGCGTCACGTTTGCTGGGCATATATGATAGGACACGAGCGTACTTGTTTTCGTGCCAACGATAACGGCGAGCCGTCGGGTACTGCCGGCAAGCCTATTCTTGGGCAAATCAATTCAAATAATCTTACCGACATACTTATTATTGTTGTGCGCTACTTCGGTGGTATCAAACTCGGCACGGGGGGCTTGATAGTAGCCTATCGCCAAGCCGCTGCCGAAGCCATTGCAGCCTGCAACATAGTAGAACGATTGGTTGAAGATACTATCAATATTCGCTTTGAATACCCCTTGATGAACGATGTAATGCGCATAGTCAAGGAGGAGCAGCCTACGGTACTTTCGCAATCGTTCGAGATGGACTGTGAGATGTCGTTGCGTCTGCGTCGCTCGGCAATGCCTCGCCTGTGCGCTCGGTTGGAGAAGGTGCAAGGGCTTACTTTCTTTGAGGCCGAACAACCGGCCGAGGAGGATGAGGATATTGAAGATGACAACGTAATAGAAGAAGAGGAGTAAAAAAAAATCTTCAAGAATATTTCGGAATTAAAAAAATCATTATATTTGCATCGCAAAAACAAACGACAAGCGAGCCGTTTGGCACAATAAAATTTTAACCACGCATAATGGTTTGGCTTTCGAGCCGATTAAAAGGGAATCAGGTGTAAACCCTGAACAGACCCGCTGCTGTGATTTCTCTCTCTTTATCAGTAAGAGGTGTGAGTATCTCACTATGTCACTGGAACAGTTGTCAACTACAATCCGGGAAGACGAGGTGCTTGTAGAGAATAAGTCAGAAGACCTGCCTGTGCGAGCCTATAGATGAAAACTTACGAGGACTTGAGTTTAGGCTGTTACACAGTGCAGGTCGCTGTGTACGATAAATGTAGTTGAAACATTCGGTGTCGCAAATGACACACACAATCCTCCGTACTTTTTTATTTTAATAGGCTTTGTTTCGTTCATTATTAACGTTATAAAGTTTATTTTTTTATGAAAAAGTTTTTAGTATTTACACTTGTTGCATTGTCGATGACATTTACAGGATGTTATGATGACTCTGCTTTATGGAACGAGATTGATGATCTCGACCAACGTGTTACCAACCTTGAAACTGTTGTTGAAGACGCCAACAACAACATCGATGCGTTGCAAACATTGGTCAACGCTCTTCAAAATCAAGTATCAATTGTGTCGGTAACCGAAACTGCCAATGGTTACAGTATTCTTTTCTCTGATGGTTCTACTGCTACTATTACCAACGGATTGGATGCCAATGCCCCCATTGTGTCGGTTAAACAAGATGCCGATGGACACTATTATTGGACTATCGATGGCGAGTGGCTTATTGTCGATGGTGAAAAAGTACGAGCCACTGCACAAGACGGTAAGGATGGTCAAGACGGTAAGGATGGTCAAGACGGCAAGGATGGAGAGAATGGCAAAGACGGTCAAGACGGCAAAGATGGCAAAGATGGTGTTGATGGTAAAGATGCCATTGCCCCTCAAATTCGTATCAATCCCGATAATAAGATGTGGGAAATATCGACCGACGGTGGTGTGACTTGGGAATCGACCGGCGTTGTGGCTCAAGGTCGCGACGGTTACGACGGCTCTAATGGCGACTCTTACTTCAAGAGTGTCGATGTAACGAACCCCGACTATGTTATCTTTGTATTATATGATGATACACAGATAATTATACCTCGTTATGATTCGACATATCCTTCTTTTATTATCAACAATGTGAGCGATGTTGAGTGGTTTGCGCCCGATGAGAGTAGAACATTTACTGTTACGGCAACCAATGTTGCTGAATATTCGATATCGAAACCCGACGGTTGGCGAGTGGCTTATGATGGTGAGAGTGTGGTTATCACTGCTCCTGAATCGGGCAATAGATATGCCGAGTCGGGTGGTGTTATAGCCTTCAACTTAATGTCGGAGAACCACAAATCTCTTATTGTAAAGATGAATGTAGGTCAAATGCGAGTACTTACTTTTGAGGATGCCGATGCTCGGTTTACTCCCTATACACTCGATTATGCCGGTGTTACAGTTACCAAATGGAGCGACCTCATCGATAGCCAACAATATGGTGGTACGCTTACCTACGATTATAGTGGTGGCATATATACTTGGTACGACGAGAATAATACCGAGTTGACACACAGTTTTACAACACCTTATTGGAGTGGTGGTCACGCCATATCGAATTATGTAATAGCCGATTATGCAACATTGCCCGACGGATATTACGGCTGGTATGAGTTGCAATATGCCAACCCCATTGGTGGTCACAATGGTTCGGCCAACTTCTGTGTACACAATGGTTATGTCGATGATTTCAATAGTTCGCTGGGCTATGGAGCACACTGTCCTGCTATCGCCTTTGCCGATGGTGTGGCTCGCGTGGTAGATCATATGTATATTACCAATATTAACTATGTTCTCAATTCGCTCACTTACGGCGACGGATTTAATGCTCCGGCAAGCGAAACAACCTATATCAAAGTTCTCGCTTATGGCTTTGATGCCAACGATAATAATACCGGCGTTGCCGAGATATATTTGTGTCGCGACGGTAAGTGCATTACAACGTGGGAGAGATTTGACCTCTCATCGTTGGGCGAAGTGGTGCGTATCGAGTTCAATTTCGAAGCCAGCGATGACCAAATAGGTGCGTATGGTATGAATTGTCCGGCATATTTTGCTTACGATGATGTTGCTGTGCGATTCTAAAAAAAACGAAAAATTTTTAATTGATTAATGTATATATTAAAGTGTTTTAGGTAGTTTTGCAGTTGCATTGCCATAAAAATGGCAGTGCAACTACAACTATCTGATAATGAATTGATTTTGTATGAAGCGTTTTTTGTTACTGCTGATGATAGGTATCGCGTTGTCGTCTTGTAATGAAGGTGAACTGATAACAACCGAAATGCCTCCCGAGGTTATTATTGATAATGCTTCGGGTGTATATACCACCAAGGTGGACAGACCTATAACCATTGCTCCTAAATATAAGTATGTCGAAGATGCCGAATATTTGTGGAGTGTAGATGGATATGATGGCTATCTTGAGTCGATAACCGAGCCTACGTTTACATTCACGTCGAGTGTGGTGGGTACATATTATGTGCAAGTAAAAGTTACAACCGAGTACGGCACTGATAGCGATGAGGTGCGTGTTGAGGTTGTTGAACGTGAAATACCCACTATATCATTGTCAGGCACACAACGCGATTATACTATACAACAAGGTTATGAACTGACCTTTGAGCCTACGGTTAAGGCTACCTCTATTCCCACAACCTATTGCTGGACTCTCAACGGTGCGAAGGTGGGAGAGGAACTCTCTTATACATTCAGCAGTGATGTCGTTGGCGACAATGTGCTGACATTTGCTGCCGAGAATGAGGATGGTCGTGATGAGATAAAACTCAATATCACTGTATGTACCCCCGACCAAATGCCCTTCTCGTGGAGTTTCGACCAAACTGTCTATAACTACTCTACAGGTCGATACATACGTCTTATGCCCTCTCAAGTGGTTAATGGCGAGGGGGCTGTCTATTCGTGGATTGTCGATGGCGTTACTATGCAGGAGGATGGCGCGCCTATGTGGATATGCAATCTGTCGCAAGTAGGTACACACATTGTTACGGCTGTTGCAACGGTTGTAAAAGATGATGTGCAAATAACTATATCGCAAGACCTTACAGTGAATGTATGTGCTGCCGAAGGAACTTACTTCCGAGCCTCAAACGCAGCATCATCGGCACAATGGAATAAGGTATATGAATATACTCCCGCGCCCGGGCAATTTATCAACGAAACCAAAACAGGTGGCTTCGACGGCTCGCAGGTAACGCCCGAATCGGCTTGCCTCTATGCCGAGGCTCGTATGTCGGCCGATAATTGGGTTTCGCTTGGTGGTTTCGGTGGTTATATTGTTGTAGGTTTTGACCACAGCGTTGCCAATAATGATAGTTATGACTTTGCTGTTAAAAGCAATTGTTTTGCCAATTCGAGTGAGCCGGGTGTAGTGTGGGTAATGCAAGATGAGAATGGCGACGGACTGCCCAACGACACTTGGTATGAGTTGAAGGGTAGCGAAAGTGGTGCTGCCAATACCATTCAAGACTATGCCATAACCTACTATCGCCCTTCGGCAGCAGGTATGCCGGTGCAATGGGTTGACAATAAAGGTAATAATGGACAGATAGAGTATCTGCAATTCTATCATTCGCAAGACTATTACTATCCTCTATGGGTCGATACCGATAGTTACACCCTGCGAGGTACATTGCTCGAGTCGCGTTGTTATGACAAGTCGGGCAATGGCAGTTATTGGATGTTACCCGAGTATGATTGGGGATATGCCGACAATTATAGTGCCATAGATTGTAATCGTAGTGGCGATAAAGCCAATAATTTCGACATATCGAATGCTGTCGATTATGCCGGAAAGGTTGTAGATTTGAAATATATAGATTTCGTAAAAGTGCAAACTGCCGTTAATGCACAATGTGGTTGGATAGGTGAAAATTCGACCGAGGTGTGTGGCTTTTATGATTGCAGTATCAAGTTATAACCAATGAGAAAATGTAGATACATAGGTTGTGTTGTAACGCTTCTACTGCTGTGTACTGCCTGTATGAAGTGGGAGTATGGCATCGAAGAGGAGTTCTCGGCAAGTGGCGACGGCGTTTTTATTACCAACGAAGGAAACTTCCAATATGGTAATGCCTCGTTGTCATACTACGATCCAACTACAATGACTGTAGAGAACGAGGTGTTCAATCGTGCCAATGCTATGAAATTGGGCGATGTGGCACAATCGATGATTATTCACGATAATGTAGGGTGGGTGGTTGTAAACAATTCGCACGTTATATTTGCCATTGATATCAATACCTTCAAGGAGCGAGGTCGCATAACCAACCTTACATCGCCCCGATATATGCACTTCCTATCCGATGAGAAGGCCTATGTAACACAATTGTGGGATAACCGTATTTTTATAGTCAATCCCAAGCGTTACGAGATAATAGGTTATATAGAGTGTCCCGGTATGACAATGGAAAATGGCTCGACCGAGCAAATGGTGCAGTATGGTAAGTATGTGTATGTAAATTGCTGGTCATACAATAATCGTATCCTCAAGATAGATACCGAAACCGACCGTGTGGTGGATGAATTGGTTGTAGGCATACAACCCACATCGTTGGTGCTCGATAAGAACAACAAGATGTGGACTATTACCGATGGTGGTTATGAAAATTCGCCATACGGTTATGAAGCGCCTACGCTATATTGTATCGATGCCGAAACATTCACTATCGAGAAGCAGTTCCGTTTTCGATTGGGCGATAAAGCCTCCGAGTTGCAACTCAATCGTGCCGGTGATATGCTCTATTGGCTCAATGACGATGTGTGGGCTATGTCGGTCGATGATACCCGATTGCCCATCCGACCATTCCTCGAAAGCAAGGGTACGATATATTACGGATTGACTGTAAGTCCCGGCAATGGCGATGTGTATGTAGCCGATGCAATAGACTATCAGCAACCCGGCAAGGTGTATCGATATACGAGCGACGGCATATTGCAAGATGAATTTTATGTGGGTATTATACCCGGAGCGTTTTGTTGGAAGTAGGAGGCTGTAAGTTATGCGAGAGAGATTGCTGTTATTACTCATTGTCCTATTGCCTCACATTGCACTGTCGCAGGAGAGTGATGTTGCCGACAAGGAGGTCGAGATATCGGAAGTGACAGTATATGGTCGTCGCCCTATGAAGGAGATAGGAACGCAGATGACCAAACTCGACTCGATGTCGTTGAAAGAGAATATCGCGCTATCTATGGCCGATGTGTTGGCATTTAACTCATCTATTTTTGTTAAGAATTACGGCCGTGCCACACTATCTACTGTAGCTTTTCGTGGTACATCGGCATCGCATACGCAAGTGACTTGGAACGGTATGAAGATAAACAACCCTATGCTGGGTATGACCGACTTCTCGATGATACCGTCGTACTTTATCGATGATGCGTCGTTGCTACACGGCACGTCATCGGTCAACGAGGTAGGAGGTGGCCTTGGTGGTGCAGTCAAGTTATCGACAAAGCCTGCACTGAACGAGGGATTTGGAGTGCAATATATCCAAGGTATAGGCTCATTCAGCACCTTCGACGAGTTCCTGCGACTTACCTATGGCGACAAGCATTGGCAGGTATCTACGCGCGCTGTCTATTCATCATCGCCCAACGACTATGAGTATCGCAATCGCGACAAGAAGGTAAATGTGTATGATGAGGATATGAATATTGTTGACCAATATTATCCTATCGAGCGCAACAAGAGTGGCTCATTCAAGGACTTGCATATCTTGCAGGAGGTTTACTATAACACTGGTAAAGGCGATTGCATAGGCCTTAATGCGTGGTATATCAATTCCAATCGCGAATTACCTATGCTTACGGTCGATTATGGCGATGATACGGCTTTCGACAATCGCCAGCGCGAACAAACCTTTAGAGGTGTCCTTTCGTGGGAGCATCTGCGTGAAAAGTGGAAGTTGAAGTCGAAGGCTGTGTACCTATATACTTGGATGGCCTACGACTACAAGCGTGACTTGGGCAATGGTGTAATGGCTGTTATGACCGAGTCGCGTAGT
>JAFXIZ010000008.1 GCA_017532725.1 Bacteroidaceae bacterium | reverse complement strand
GGCAAAGATAGCGATAAGCGAGAGGAGAACAAAATAAATGTATTTATTTTTTATCCCGAGCATTGCTATCTTGGGCGTAGCCAAAGTGCGATAAGCGAGAGGAGAACAAAATAAATGTATTTATTTTTTATCCCGAGCACTGCTATCTTCGACGCAAGTCAAAGTGCGATAAGCGAGAGGAGTACAAAATAAATGTATTTATTTTTTATCCCGAGCACTGCTATCTTCGACGCAGAGAAAATGTAGAGAAAGCGCAAAGAGGCTATGCGATAACCAACAGCCGGAATATCACCTATTTTATCAAGGCATACAGCACATAAGGATTGGCACCAATAAAGAGAGCCGCCGAAACGACAATGGCATATATCATTGCAAATACACCCAATCGCTTCAGTTCATCCCTGTTATCAAGTATTCGCCACATCACATACCCACCCAATATTGCCAAGAACGGCACAAAGCAAAAGGCATAACGCGACACCGACCCGGCTGTCATATACGCCGGAATACAATATGCAGCAGCAGCCACGATTGCAAACAGCGACATACGCACGCCACCCCTGCGCCACCAATAGAACAGGTAATATCCCAACATAGGTACGGCAGCCAAGTACCACAAGTAACTCATACGATGATACACAGTCATCGATATAGGATGCCCCAATTGTTGCACTGCCGTTTCAAATGGGAAAGGGATGATAAATTGCACAGCAACAGTCACCGGCAACAACACAAACCTCAACCACAAAGGATACAAATAATAAGGCCCTATCAGTCGTTGCAAAGGCTCTTGACTATCCCCGCAGAAGAATGTCACCCTCTTACCCGGCTCAACATATCGGCCTACAAAGGCACTATCCTGCCACCAACTCTGCATCGAGCCTACATATATAGCCACCCCTATGGCACACACCACAAGCACAGCCGACAGCAAGTCGGTGGGTCGGAACTTATACAACCATATACCAGCCACAAAGAGCAACAGCACATACAGATACGTCGTACGCATCGAGGCAAGTATTACAAGTCCAAACAGCAACAACAGGCTATAAAGCAGCACATTACAGCGTTGTCGTATAGCATACATAGCGCACACGCACGCAACAAGAGCAAATATAATAAACGGCTCCTTGGCCAATAACGTAGCCATTCCCATCACGCCGGGTACCATTGCCAACAACAACATAGCATAACCCGATACACGTTGCACATCGACATCGCTCGACATTATAAAGCCACAGCATCGCGCTACCAACAGCATCGTACATAGCAACAGCAATATATTGACTATCACAGGATATGCTATATCCTCAATACCACAATGCAGCCACCAAGAGAGGAATATGGGATAACCCATATAGGGCGTAATGGGCGAATGTACACCGAGGGTATTATTATACAGGTCGTGCGACAAGAGATAAAACGTCTGCGCATCGTACAACAGATATGGAACATCGGCCGTACCGAGTAGCACAGTCGATTGCCAATAATTAAGCAAGAAAAATACCGACATAGCAACAAAGGCAAAACTCAGAGCCACCTGCCCTATTACGCTATAACAATCCATTCGCCTAAATATCGCAATAGGAATGCTATAAGCCAACAACAAGCACAACGATACAGCCAATGCCTTCGCACCCAACAGGGCAAACGAAAGCACCACGACAACAATCGCTGCCAGCGCAATATCAATATTTCTTGTTTTCAATAACTGTTTCACAGGTACAATACCACTTTACTGCGCAAATGTAATACTTTTTTATCACATACGCAGTGCCAATGAACCTTTATCGACACATTAACCCACTTATCGTGCAGACTCAACACTCCCTATGGGAAAAACATCAATAATAATAAAGTATATATAAAAAAAATAACTACCTTTGCGCTGCATATTATAGCAAAACTTGAATAGGAATTTTAGAAACTAACAAATGGACTACAAGAGATTAGGTTTATTCTCAATTCTTGGATTCTCACTATGCTTGTTGACATCTTGCGAACAAGAGAATAAAAATCCAAATTTGGGACGTGGAGATTTCAATCTATCTCTCACGACCAACAGCGAAGTAATTCCCGTATTACGAAGTGTGGCCGAGGACAACACCATCGTTCCCTCGCCCGAAGATTTTGCCATCACGCTCACCAACGAAGATGGCTCTTTCTCAAAGAGTTGGAGTACAATCAACAACATTCCACCCGAAGGCAGTTATGATGTGGGCAACTACACCATAAAGGCTACATACGGCTCACTCGAGGAGGAAGGTTTCGACACTCCGTTCTACAGTGGCGAAAGCCAATTCACCATTCGCGACCAAGAGACTACCCCTGTCGAGGTTGTTTGCACATTGGGACACGTTAAACTCTCATTGCAATATACCGAGGCATTTACCAAATACTTTGCCGATTACCAAACCACAGTAACCTCGGCAAGTGGCAAGGAGATTATCTTCGACAAGGATGAGAATCGCGATGCCTATCTCATTCCGGGCAATATCTCTATGAAGATGAAACTCACCAAGCCCAACGGCATCACAGCCAACTATGCCCCTGCCAAGATTACCAACGCCACAGCCCGACAACACTATATAGTAACTTTCGACGTTACCGAGAGTGTTGGTGCAGCCATACTCACCATCGTATTTGACAATGCCACCGATGTTGAGCCTATTACAATAGACGTATCGGACGAGGCTATGGTAGCCCCTGCTCCCTACATCACACTCAATGGTGTAAGCAACGGCAGCAGCATCGAAATACAAGAGTGCGAAGCCCCCGACAACAACTTGGGCGCAAGCATCATTGCTCGTGGTGGCATTGCAGGTTGCACACTGCGCACCACATCTTCCTACCTGCAATCATTAGGATTCCCCACCGAGGTAGAATTGAGCGAACTCACAGCCGAGCAACTCGATTTGATTAACGACTTGGGACTTGAGGTAAAAGGACTTGGCAACAACAAAGACAAGATGGCCTTCCTCAACTTCAACACCTTCACACCTTCGTTGCAGATAGCACAAGACGGCTCTAACAGCCACACATTCACACTCACAGCACGCGACGTCAACGGCAAAGTGTCGGATCCTGCCACATTCACCATCAACAATACACCGTTGACACTCAACCTCGCCGGCATAGGCAATGTGATGTTGGGTAGCACAAGCATCGATGTTCCGGCCACATTCAACGGCAAGGATATATCGCGCCTCAAGGTATTGTATAATACCGACAACGGTGTTAAAGAAGCACCATACACCGTTGCATCGCAAGAGGGTAACAACTATCTATTGCGTGCCAATATCAATGTAGAAAACAAGGCTCAAACACTGCAACTATCGTATGCAGGTCGTCGTAACACCAATACACAAAGTGTAGGTATTACCGTTCCCTCATACAATATAATATGCAACGACTATGACGTGTGGACTACTCGCGCCACAATGCAATTGGTAGTTGAAGATGCTGCATATCAAGACGTTGTCGAGAAGTATATTCTATTCTACACCAATGAAAATGGCAATTGGAAAGAATTTAAGCCCGAATCGACAAGTCGTGGTTACAACATCACAGGACTCACTGCCGGCAAGTCATATACCTTCCGTGGCTCTTGTCTTGCCGATATGAGCGACTTGCAACAAAACAATGCACTCAACATCACCACCGAAGCAATGGCTACACTGCCCAATGCCGAGTTTGAATCGTGGACAACTTGGTTTACCCAAACCATCGACAAGGGTGGCCGATATGGCAAGATAGCCGGAACAACTCAAGAGACCCTCACACTGTCATCAAGCAACCCCAACGGCTGGGTAACAGTCAACGCAAAGACCGTACCCACATCACCCACAACCAAGAACACTTGGTATATGGTGCCCTCTACCCTGCCGGCAACAGGTGTGACAGGCAATGCAGCCCTACTGCGCAACGTTGCTTGGGATAACAACGGTAGCACACCTCCTTCGGGAACTTGGGGTGTATCTCAATCGCTCAATTCGTTGAGTGCGCCATCCATAGCCAATCGCAGTGCAGGCAAACTATTCTTGGGCTCATACACCTACAACCACGCCACCGGATTGGAGATATACGAAGAAGGTATAGCATTCACATCACGACCCTCTAAACTATCGGGTTACTATAAATACACCGCCAAGGGTGGCGACACCAACGGTGTTGTTACCGTTACTGTCGAGCATCGCACAGCATCGGGTCAGGCCATTACGTTGGCCACTCGCACTATGGCATTATACCCCGCATCAAGTTACACATTCTTCGAGGTAGCACTCCCCTACACCAATGTGCAGTATAAGGCTACCCACATCAAGGTAATGTTTGCATCATCCAACAATGCATCGAAGAGTCAAAACTCCGAAACTACCAATATCACAACCATCGACAACAAGTCGGAAGCCGTATCATTGGGTAGTGAATTATATATAGACAATATCTCTCTCACCTACTAATTATCGCTATTTTATGAAAAAGATATTCAACACATTATTTATAGCAACCCTTGCCATAATATTCTTATCTTGTAAAGATGATGAAATAAAGACCACCGAAACAGCCACTACAGGCAGTCTCGACCTCGCCTCATTGGTCGTATCGTACGACCCATCGGCTCAAGTATTGCGCAGCACCGATGTAGGCAACTTCATCATATCGGTTTACAGCACAAGCAACAACGAGAAGAAAGGCGAATGGGTATATAGAAATCTGCCCGAGGTATTCACCCTCAACGCCGGCTCATATCGCTTGGAGGTAGCATCGCACAACCCACAAGATGCAGCGTGGGATGCCCCCTACTACTTTGCCAAGAAGGACTTTAAAATAGAGGTTAACAAAGTAACCCCCATTGGCAATGTTGAGTGCGTATTGAGCAACGTAAAGGTGTCGGTTGAATTTAGCAACGAATTGTTGGCAGTAATGGGCGACGACTGCAAGGTAAACATAGGTCTTGGCAAGGGAACACTCGATTTCACCAAGAACGAAACTCGCGCCGGATACTTTACCGTAACAGCCGAGAACAACCGATTGTTTGCCTACTTCAGTGGTACGGTCGATGGTTATATCGACAACACCTATCGCGAGATTGAAAACGTCAAGGCCGGCGAATGGCGCATTATACGTTATTCGCTCAAGCAAAACACCGATGAGAACGTAGAGAGTGGCTCTTTCTCTGCATCGGTAAAAGTTGATGTTTCGTGCTATGTGGTTGAACAAAATGTTCAGATATCTGTTAACGAAGATGTGATTGAAGACCCCGAAGGCAACAAACCCGGCAATGATGATGATAAACCCGATACACCTCCCGTACAAGAGAATGGCCCCGTCATCTCGGCTACCACATTTGACATCGATGAGCCTCAAGTGGTTACCGACGACCTCATCATTCAAGTAAATGTAACAAGCGAAGTACCCCTTGCAGGAGTTATGGTAGATATCGAATCGACAACACTCACTGCCGAGGAGTTGGAAGCCGTAGGCTTGCAAACACACCTCGACCTTGGCAACCCCGGTGACTTGCGCGACAAACTCGAAGGTCTGGGATTCCCCGTTGCCGAAAACGTTGTGGGACAAAATGCCATTTCGTTTGACATCACTCAATTTGCAGGTCTGTTGTCGGCACTTGGCGAGGGTACTCACAAGTTTATTATGACAGCATCCGACCAAAACAATGTACAAACAGTCAAAACATTAACCCTCATTACTCAATAATAGGATGAAACGTTTCAGTAATTTAATATCTTCGTTGCTTGTTATCCTATCATTCATAGGGTTAACGGCTTGTACCGATGATGTCAACAATAGCCACGGCGAAGGTTCTTTGTCGATGAAGATGAACATTGCTATGCCGCAGGCAGGCGCATCTATGCAGCAACTTAAGCAAGACGATGCTAACGCCCTTGCCGACAGTTGTCGTGTCAGAATATATGGTAGCAACGGATTGGTACGCTACTACAAGGGTATGAACAACGTACCATCGGAATTGTGGCTCGCTGCCGGCGACTATCGCGTTGCCGTTCAGACGGGCGACTCTGTTCCGGCTCGTTTCAATATGGGTTTCTATAAGGGCGAAACCAACATTATTATCAAAGCCGGTGGTACAACTACAGCCACACTCACCTGCAAGGTAATAAACACATTGGTTACAGTTGCACTCACCGATGAACTCAAGTCAATCCTTAGCGACTATGAAGTGACAGTAAGCAGCGCCGAAGCCTCTCTTACTTACACAGCACAGCACGTCGATTCTATCGGTTACTTCATACTCCCTGCCGACGACAACACGCTTAATTGGACTATCACCGGCAAGAAAACCGACGGTAACACCTACACCCAATCGGGTACGTTGTCGAACGTAAAGGTTGCTATGAAGTACGAATTGCGATTTGACTTCAACGAAACAGAATTTATACAAGGTGGTGCATACTTTAATCTCATTGTCAACGAAACAGCCATTGAGAAAATCGAAGAGATTGTCATATACAAGCACCCCGACATCATAGGTAACGGTTTTGATATAGATAAACCTGTTGTTTATGAAGTAAATGCCGGTACCGAAACATCGGTATGGATTAACGCCTCATCGGCTATATCACAATTGGTGGTATCGGGCAGCAACCTCACCTCAATGGGACTGCCCGACAACAGCATTGACTTTACAAGTGCTGCATCCAATGTATTGACCGATTGGGCAAATGCCGGTCTTACATATCGTTACGAATACAATGCAACCAAGGATATATCAAGTGCCAAATTGGTATTCTCCGAGACATTGGTGCGCAACCTTCCCGAGGGCAATTATGATGTAAACATACGAGTTGCCGATATGCACGCCAAGGAGTGGAGCAAAACACTCACATTTACCATTTCAAACGCTGTTGTATTGACCGAGCAAGCCATTCGCAGCGACATCTGGGCTAAACGCGCCACCCTGCGTGGTACACTTATGAAGAGTACTACCGAGGCCTTGAGTTTCCAATACCGTGCCAAAGGCACCGATGTATGGTATGCCGTAGATGCCGAGTTGAACGGCACCAACATTACAGCCCAACTCGAAGGCCTTACCTCGGGTACAACCTACGAATATCGCGCCGTTGCAGGCACTATACCCTCATCGGTAATAGCCGAATTTACAACCGAGAGCGAATTTGTAATTCCCAATGCAGGTTTTGAAAATTGGCACAAGAGTGGCAAAGTATGGCTTGTGTATGGCAGTAACGAGAGTATGTGGTGGGACACCGGTAATCACGGCTCGGCAACACTCAACGTAAACATTACTACCCAAGATACCAACCTCAAGCACAGTGGCAACTCATCTATCAAGATGCAGTCGCAATTTGTAAGCCTTATGGGTATCGGTAAGTTTGCAGCCGGTAACATATTCTCGGGCGTATATTCGGGCACCGACGGTACCAATGGTATATTGGACTTTGGTCGTCCTATGTCGTCACGCCCATCGAAACTACAAGGTTACTACAAATACATAACCGGTACAGTCGATTACTCCGACATCGATGAAATGCCCAAAGGCTCTACCGACAAAGGCAACATTTACATCGCTGTAGGCGATTGGGATGCTCCTGTACACATCACAACCAAGGATCACACCATATTCGATAAGAACGATCCTCACGTCATAGGTTTCGGCGAGATAATTTCCGAAAAGAACACCGAAGGCGAAGGCTTGATTCCCTTCTCTATCGATATCGAGTATCGCTCAACCAACCGCATCCCCACTTACATTGTGATTGTGGCATCGGCAAGTTATTACGGCGATTATTTTACAGGAAGTTCAAGCAGTACAATGTGGCTCGACGATTTAGAATTGATATATGAATAAATACATAAAACAACTCTTGACAACCGTATTACTCGCAGCAACAATGCTGTGGGTAATACCTGCTCAAGCCGAACAGATAACCCCCGAACAAAACGACTCCATCAATAAAGCCATCAAGGAGTCGCGTGGTCTGAAACAATACACCTTTGTACCCAAGGGACAATGGATTGTAGGTGGCAACATATCCTACTCGCAACGCAGTAGCGACAACTACCAATTCTTGGTTATCGAAGGCATCAACGGTGGTGGATACAGTTTCAACGTAAGCCCTATGTTCTGCTATATGTTTGCCAACAATATGGGTGTAGGTGGTCGTTTCTCTTACGATCGTTCGCTCATTAAGTTAAACTCGGCCGACGTAACACTCAGCGACGATATGAACTTTAATATCGGCGAGATTTACAGCCTGTCGCACTCCTACTCCGGTATGGCAGTTTTGCGCAACTATATCAGCATAGGTCGCAATACTCGTTTCGGCATATTCAACGAAACACAACTACAAATAGGTGGTGGACAGAGCAAACTTGTAAGTGGCACAGGCGAGAGCATTACAGGCTCGTACGAGAGCAAGTTTTCGTTGGGTATCAATCTTGCGCCCGGTATTGTAGCATTTATCAACGACAACATTGCCGTAGAACTTAACATAGGTATATTGGGATTCAACTATACCAAGACTACACAACTTACCGACCAAGTATATACAGGTAACACCAACAGCACTTCGGCAAGTTTTCAAATCAATTTATTTTCAATAGGCTTAGGAGTGGCTTTCTATATTTGATATGACTATGAAAAGATTCATATATAGCATCAGCATTGCCCTCTCGGCAATACTATTTATAAGCATCACACCCTGCGCTTCGGCAGCACAACAAGACAGCCTGTCGATTGAAAATACCGTCGTGATGCTCAGCGATACGACAACATCGTTAGGACGTAAGTTTGATCGTGGTCTCACCAACTATCGCTTCATCCCGCAAGGCGAATGGATATGCGGACTTGCCGTATCATACACCGGATATAACAGTAGCGATAGCGACATATTATTGCTCATCAAGGACTTCGACTTTACAGGCTCACTATTCGGCATACACCCATACGTCGGCTACTTTATCAGCAACAACAACTGTATAGGTCTGCGTTTGGGATACTCTGCCACATCGGCCGATTTAGGAGGATTCGACCTCAACATATTAGACGATATGAATCTGTCGCTCTCCGACCTCTCTTACAACCTCAAGAAGTTCTCGGCAGGTATATTCCACAGAGCCTATATAGGACTTACCAAGAGTGGTCAGATAGGTGTTTTCAACGAAACGAGCCTTACATTCGAGAGTGGCACAAGCCACTTTATAAGGGGCAACGAAGAGAGTGGCATAAAAGACACCAAGACGGTATCGAACGAGATAGTTTTAGGTCTTAATCCCGGTATTTCGGTCTTTGTACTCAAGAACATCAGTGCCAACGTTTCGGTGGGCATATTGGGATTGAGTTACAAGCAAAGCAAGCAATATATCGACAACCAAGAGATAGGTGTTTACAAAACCGGAGGTGCCAATTTCAAGATTAACATCTTGAACATCAATATTGGTATCACTGTTCACATCTAATAAAGATTTATATTATGTATCGCAATATAAGACATATCATCCTATATATCTTCTCGGCTACGCTGTTCATCCTATCGGGTTGTATCGAGAACGATATTCCCTACCCTCGCATTCCTGCACAGATAATCTCTATCGAGGCCGAAGGTATGACAGCACCGGCTGTTATAAACAACGAAACACAAACCGTTGTACTCGACTTGGCCGAAGATGTAAACTTGAAACGTGTCAAGATTACAAATGTTTCGGTAACCGAGACATCGACCAAGGAGACTACCATTACGCCCTCTATTGTAGGCACACACGACCTATCGCAGCCTGCCAAGTTCACGCTCTCGATATACCAAGACTATGAGTGGACAATCTCGGCCACACAAACCATCGAACGCAACTTTGCAGTAGCAGGACAAGTGGGCAACGCTGTAATAGAGCCCGAATACAAGCGTGCGCGTGCTTATGTGAGCGAGAATGTCAACCTCAAAGAAATCAACATTACAAGCCTTGTATTAGGCCCTCAAGGCATTACCACATACAGCCCTGCGCCCGATATGCTCAAGGACTTCTCCAACGGCCCTCGCAAGGTCTATGTTAAGTATCACGATATTGTGGAAGAATGGACACTCTATGTAGTACCTACACAAAGTAACGTAACACTCTCATCGGTCGATGCGTGGACTTGCGTGGCTTGGCTCTACGGCAGTGGCTTGGAGCAAAACGACAACCGTTTTGAGATACGCGAAGCATCGGCTACCGAATGGAGCGAAGTACCCGAGCAGTATATGGTTGAACGTGGTAGCACATTCTCGGCTCGCGTCATCCACCTCAAGCCCAACACCGAGTATGTGGCTCGCGCATTCATCACAGGCGAAACAAGCAACGAAATAACCTTCACAACAGGTCCCGAAGTGGAAATACCCAACGGAGGATTCAACGATTGGTGGCTCGATGGTAAGTTATGGGTGCCTTGGCTACAAGGTGGCACACCTTGGTGGGATACCGGTAATGAAGGTGCTGCAACGCTGGGCGAGTGTATCACACTTCCCACCGACGATGCTGTACAGGGCAAGGCTGCTATGCTATGCACACGTTTTGTTGGTATTGCCGGTATTGGTAAGTTGGGAGCAGGTAATATCTTCGTAGGCGACTTTGCCGGCGTGCAAGGAACTAACGGTATTATCGAGATGGGACAACCATTCAAATACCGTCCTACAAAACTCAAAGGCTACTACAAGTACGAAACAGGTGCTATCGACTACGCCGACGCACAATACAAGCACCTCATTGGCAAGGTCGATAGTATGTCTATCTATATAGCATTGGGCGATTGGGATGAGCCGGTTGAAGTGCGCACCGACCCCAAGAATCGTAAGGTGTTCGATGAGAACGACCCCCATATTATCGCATTCAAGAAGATTGTAACAAGCAAGGAAGAGAGCAGTTACATCCCGTTTGAACTCGAACTCGACTATCGTTCTACCTCGCGCGTACCTAATTATATCATCATTGCAGCAACCGCAAGTCAGTATGGCGACTACTTTACAGGCAGTACCAAGAG
>JAFXIZ010000053.1 GCA_017532725.1 Bacteroidaceae bacterium | reverse complement strand
TATAAACTCGGCAGAGAAATCACGGAAATTCGATTCGGGCTCGGCTTCAACAAGAGGCAGTGTAACAGAAACTGCGCTGAAGTATGTATTTTCGCCGGCAACAATATCTACCGTTTCGGCTTTGCCTGTGCAAGTGTACTCAACACTCTTGCTACCACTGTTGAGGGCTACGCCTTCGATAGTAGTAGCATCGAGATTACCGTATGCAGTAATTGCAACAACAGCACCCTTGCAAGAGGGAATAGTAAGTTTTGTTCCTGTATTAATTTGCACCCAAGAATCGCCGTTTGTTTTAAACTTACCATTTGTGGCATCAACATCCATTTTCACATCGATGGCAGTACCATTCACAACTGCTTGAGCCACCAAGAAACCGGTATTACCCTCAAAGTGTATCGAGGGTGCGCCCTTGGCAGTAATGATAGCATAGTTGATGGTCACAGCCTCGGTACGGTCGGCAAGTGTTACGGTATTGTCGGTAAAGACAGGAGTAAGTTCGATATTGGCATCGGCAACAGTCACCTCCTCGCCTACGGCATAGGTTTTAGCACCGTCAGTCCAGCCGGTAAGCGTCTTACCCTCAACGTACAAGCCGGTATTGGCAGGAATGGTAAACGTACCGTCAACAGCCACAGTTTGCGCTGTAGGCACAATACCTGCTGCGCCACCGGCAAGATATGTAACGGTAATATCGGTAGGAATTTCCGATACATCGGTAGCCTCTACTGCAAAGTAAGGCACATACTTACCACCCGAAATTGTGAGAGTAGTGGCTTCAGTACCGGCATAGAATGCACTCACTAAATTGTCGGCACTGTTCTTGTAGCAATCAGCACTTTTCGATGTAAAGGTTGCCACGGTTTCGCCTACAGCATTTACTACAGTAACATCGCCACCATAGTAACATTGTCCCAACGTAATCTTCACAGGACCATCGACAGGAACGGTGGCAACAAAGTTGTTGAGTCCGTGTTCACTGTGAAACTTACCATCAATAACGGCAGCAATACCTTCGGCATCGGCAGCAACACGAGTAACAGTACCATCCTCGGCAACTGTAATACCAAAATTGACAACTGTTCCCTGTACCTGCTCCTCGGCTGTGAGCAACGTACCTGTGCCATTGTTAAGCACTACGGCAAAGTCGCGAAAAGCCGCCGACATCGACGTAGCACCTACCAACATTACTAACACAAGTAGTAGTCGGAATAATTTTTTGCAATTCATAATAATAGAATTTTGGTTAATAATATAATAGTATTTTTCTTGGCTATCATCACGCGCTTAATAGCGCACATTATATCTGTGTCAAAGTTAAAGATTTATTTTTTTCAACAATATGAAGATTAATACAATTTATTATAGGATATTAACACAGTGAGATAAAATAGGTTGCTTTAGAGGGTAAAAAATAAAAAAGATTGCTTACCTCACGGCAAACAATCTCCATAACCTTAAATCTAATACCACGAAAACACAGTGCAAAGATAACATATTTTTTATTACAACTTTATTACAAAATAAATATTTTGCGCAATAAAATTATAAAATATCACTTTTGTAATTATAAATATCACAAATTCAAATATTTAAACGAATGATTAAAAAGTTATAAATTATAAGTATAAATATTTTTTTCGCATCTTTGCAACCGGGCACAGTATTCAATACGTCTAACACACAGAAATCGATTTCGAACACAACAACAAAACGCAGTAAAAACATAAAATCTATTGTTATATGAAACACTTACTTACCATCTTGTGTGCTGTAATGCTGGGACTTACGCTCACTACATCGGCTCAAAACCAAGCACTTAGCGCTAACAAAAATGCAACACGCTCTGAGCAGTTTATACTCGACAGCCTCAACAATGAGTTAGAGATGATGCGACTTAATCAACAATATGAGATGTACCAAGACTCATTGGATATTGTACTGAAACGCGAACACAGCAAGTATAGCACTTACGAAGAGGTAGCACAACTCTCTATCCCTCTCATATTTTTCGGTGCCATCATACTCATTGTATGGATATCACTCAACACCTCTTATCGCAAGAAAAAAGAGCAGTATCGCATACTTGAACTTGCCATAGAAAAGGGGTGCGAACTGCCCGAAAACTTCTTCGACGAGGCTACCAAGAAGCGACATTCGTGGATAAACACCTTGCGCAACGGCGTTGCAACATTGGGCTGTGGCATAGGTATATTACTGCTGGGACACTTTACCGAAGAAGAGGTCATTACAGGCATTGCGTTTATACCTGTGTTCATCGGATTGGGCTATTTGTTGGTGGCTTTGCTCGAATATAGAGAAGAAAAGCATCATAACAAGCAAGATCAACAGGGAATCGAAAAAATAGAAAGTACTGAAGACTCTTGTAGCGAATAATAACACTGTACGTCTTAATTTCATTAAACAAAAAGTATGCGCCACACCAACGACAAGTTGCTGATAGCGAGAGTAATGTTGCTCGACGACAGGCGTGCCTTTGGCACGCTTGTCGAACGACACCAATCGGCTGTGAGGCGTTTCTTTCTGCACCAGACCAATGGCGATGAAATGCTCACCGACGACCTTGCCCAAGAGACCTTTATCAAACTCTACTACTCAATAAAGCAGTTCAAGGGATTGTCAAGTTTCTCGACATATCTCTATCGTATAGCATACAACGTACTACAAGATTATATACGACGGCACAAGCCCACCGAAAGCATTGAGCAAGCACCCGACATCGGCAGTTCTTCGCCTCCCGACTTGCAAATAGACATCATTCAAGCCCTTCAACAACTGTCGCCCACCGAACGTTCCATTGTAACACTATACTATATAGATGATTACAAGATAGAAGATATAACCCGGATTGTACAAATGCCACAAGGCACAGTCAAGTCGCACCTACATCGAGCCAGAAACAAAATGTATGAATACCTCAAAGCCAACGGATATGAATATGAATCACGATACAGAGATGAAAGATAGGGTCGTAAAAGAGTTCTTGACCCATAACGCCATTGAAGCCAAAGAGAACAAATGGTTTACACATCGCACCTTACACCGGTTGCCACCCCGACAAGCCACACACGGTCGCACCATTATGGCTGTTGTAACAATCATAGCCGTTATAGCATACGGCATAATATTGAGGTATGCAACACTACATTTTCCCATAGAGGGAGAGAACAATATCACCGTCACATTGTTATGTATATACACAGCGATAATGAGTACGGCAATACTCATAGCGCTACAAGTCATACGATTTATAAAGACATACTTCTGATTTGATTCTCTCTCAAGCGTTTAAAATCTAACAAAACGGAGAATGCCGGCGATTGTGAAACCGTCGGCATTTTATATTGGATTAGAAAATTTTTCGGTGGAATATAAACCCCAAGTTCTAAACATTCAACGCATCCAACAACCCCTCGCAGGCATCTTCGAGCAAGTTAAGAACGTGTTCAAAACCATCCGCCCCTTCGTAATAGGGGTCGGGAACGTGAGTGGCAGTGTAGTGGCGACAATAATCGGCCATACGCACTATTTTCTTTTCATCATCAACGGTGGGTGCCATAGATTGCAAGTCGTAGTAATTATTGTCATCCATAGCCACAATGAGGTCGAATTGTGCAAACATCGAACTCTTGAAACGTTGCGCACGATGCTCCAACAAATAGCCTCGACGGGCAGCAGCACGTCGCATACGGGGGTCGGGCAACTCACCGGCGTGCCCACCATACGTTCCTGCCGAGTCGATATAGAAACGATGTTCCAAACCTCGCTGTTTGACAATATGTTTCATCAAGCCATCGGCAGCCGGCGAGCGACATATATTGCCAAGGCATACAAAGAGTATCTTATATGTTCCGTTATCTTCCATAGTGCGAAATTACCACTTTTTTATCGAACCTCACCAACAATTTGATAAAAATATTGTATTCCCATAGTGACGCATACTTTGCGATAAATGAAATTATTCACTACATTTGCTCTATGAAAACGACAAAACATATTATAGGTCTGCAAAATGGTTGGGTACTACTACCCAACGACAATAAACCCAACGGGTTGGCGGCAACCATACAATACGAATTGATGCAAGCCGGATATATGCTCGATGAAAAGGCTTATAACGCAGTAGAGTATGCGCCACACGATGAGGCCGTTTGCTTCCACAGCGAGGTAATAGGCTACCTGCGAACAATGCTGGGCGACACGGGCAACTTCCGTCCTTTCTACGAAGGTTTCCCCCAACAGGTTATGGAGTTGAGCCACGCCGAGTTGTTCATCAATCAACTGTTGCACTATTGGAGCAACGGAGCATTTGAGCCCGATGCTTGGAAGGGCGAACGTCCCGTAGCAATGGAACACCCACAATACAAGATGTTGCATTGTGGCACAACCGAAGATTTTGAGGCTATATTCACCACCCTATGCGCAGCCAACCAAGCCCACACCGACCAGAGTCGCGCCACCATCCTATGGTTTGTTCGCAACTACCCCGATGTAGCCCGATTGCTACCCCCTCAAATACCATTCAAAGAGACGCTATGTATGCTGGCAGCCGAGGGTATGCCGGTAACGTTGGCAACAGCCACCGATGTATTGCGATTGGCTGTATATATGTCGGGAGGAGATATATCGCTACCACCCATACCATCGCCCGAGGAGAGAAAAAAAGCAAAATATAAAACCCACACATACAAGTTCAAGAAGTTTACACGCAGCGAACGCCGTATGCTTATCGAGAGATTGGAGCAATCGACCTGCGACGCATCCGAAATGGCCTTAAAGGCCGAGCGTTGGAAACGCTTGGGCGAGATACTGCACATCGGCGACTATGCTCGCCGTTATCCTCGCAGCGTTCAGGCCATAAACTCGGTGCGCAACGACCAAGCGCGCAGTTGGTATGCACAGGTAGCGGCAGCCGATAGCATCAAAGAGAAAATCGACATTCTATCGCAACGCCCCGGCGAGTATGTTCGTCGCCTCGACCTACTGCTGCGCCAAGCCGGTAACGAGAGTGATAGAGGAGTTGTTATCGACACATTCGCCCAACTCCTACCCGATGTATCGAGCAAGGTACTATATGAGTTATACAACCACTTCCTGCGCCGTTCCGACCCCGATGCCGTACGCCCCTTACAACTCAAGAATCGTCGCACGCCTATATTCCTCGATGCGCTGCCACCGATGAACAGCACCGACATAGAACGGCTCAATACCCTCATTGCCAACGAACTGAAACGACGCTACAGTACGCTACCACCTATGGGCAGAGTATATATCGACGAGAAGTTGCGCAATATACCCGTACCCCTACAGATGCGAGGACTAAACCCCACCTTGAAAACACTTGTGCGAGGCACGCGAGTACCCCTCGGTAATGCTAATGCCAAGGTAATACGATTCTATCTTCATTGGATAGACAAAGAGTATAGCGAGGACCTTGACCTTTCGGCAACCTTTGTGGGAGAAGAGTCAATCGAAACCATATCGTGGGCTACAGGTCTGAAGAATCAATGCGCCGTACACTCGGGCGATGTGCGCCACCGTAAAGGCGATTGCGCCGAGTATATCGATGTTATACTCGATGAGGCTCGCAAGACATTTCGCTACGTTATTATCACAGCCAACAACTTCGAGCGTCGTCCTATGAACAGCATCGACGCAGCCTTTGGCTATATGGAACGCGAACATCCCGAAGCCAACCGAACGTGGATACCCCAAACGACAGCCAACAGTTTTCGCTTCTCGTCGGAGGCACAAGGCGTACATATGGTAATATTCGACTTGGAGCAAATGCAATATATCGTACTCGACACCGATAGCCAATCGATACCCGTTGCCGCGCTCGATACACCATTGATGCTCAGGCTTATACACCTCTATACACAGACTCCGGCATTGGATATGTACACCCTCCTGTCGTGGCACGCCACCACACGAGGCACATTAGTACACACCCCCGACGAAGCCGACACCATACTGAATTATGAAAATTTCACGACACAATATACCGAATGTTTGAAATATAAAGTGTAAATTTGCCCAAGATACATACGACTATATGTCGCTACAATATAAAGCAGGCTATCGGCGAAGTTACTTCTATTCAAATCAGCCCCCTTTTGGGGCTAATTATCAACTTCCCGGCTTACCTGCTTTTTTTATGTTCATATAGACTCCGACGCTACCACCGTCGAGGCCAACTATAGGTTTTTATCGGCACGATTTGGCGATGTATCAACTTTTCACTATCTTCGCACAATATTTGCAAAACGAAAAGAGATTATGAAAGATATTGTTGTGAGCGGCATTCGCTCAACCGGAAACCTCCACCTCGGCAACTACTATGGTGCATTGCGCAATTTCGTTAAGATGCAAGATGAAAACGACTGTTTCTTCTTCATTGCCGACTTGCACGCACTCACCACTCACCCCGACCCCAAGATGCTGCACGAAAACGTACGCAACATCCTATCGGAATATCTTGCTGCCGGACTCGACCCCGAGAAATCGACCATCTTCATACAGAGCGATGTTCCCGAGATATCGGAACTATACTTGCTGATGAATATGCACGTTGGCATAGGCGAGTTGATGCGTACAGCCTCGTTCAAGGACAAGGCTCGTAAGCAACTCCACCTCGACAGTGGCAACAACGATAGCGAAGAAGCCATCGAAAAAGAGATAATCAGCGACACATCAAAGAATCGCGTCAATGCCGGCCTGCTTACCTACCCCACCCTTATGGCAGCCGATATACTCATACACAAGGCCACCAAAGTACCCGTAGGTAAGGACCAAGAGCAACACTTGGAAATGACACGCCGATTTGCACGCCGATTCAACTCGGTTTATGGTGTAGAACTTTTTCCCGAGCCTGCCAGTTACAACTTCGGCCAATCGAGCATCAAAGTACCCGGTCTTGACGGCAGTGGCAAAATGGGTAAGAGCGAAGGCAACTGTATCTACTTGATAGATGAAGAAAAGCCCTTGCGCAAGAAGGTAATGCGAGCAGTCACCGACGAAGGTCCTCAAACACCTTACTCTCCCAAGAGCGAGCCGGTCGAAAACCTCTTTACACTACTCAAGATTGTATCTACACCCGATGTGGTAACACACTTTGAGGAGCAATACAACAACTGCTCAATACGCTATGGCGACCTCAAAAAGCAACTCGCCGAGGACATTCTCAAGACAACAACCCCCATCAGAGAGCGCATCCTCGACATTCGCAGCAACGATGAATATCTGCGTCGCGTAGTAGCACAAGGAGCAGAGCGCGCTCGCGAAAGCGCAGCCCGCACATTGAAGGAAGTTCGCTCTATAATGGGTTTCAAATCATTCTAACAAACTAACTTGCACACACTATACGAGGAAGGCTTTGGATAGGCCTTCCTCGTTTTTTTTAGATAGCATCATATCTACAAATTATCATTATTGTTAAAAATGCTATTTTGGAAGATTATTTCTACACATTATTAATAAATGTTTCGTACTTTTGCGTGATAAAATAGACAAATATAAATTAATCTAAATAATCATTTATGACAAAACATTCTATGAAAAACATCTTTTCAATCATCACTTGCGTGGTATTGGGATTGGGAACTGTCGTTGCGCAAAATGCACCGGTATTCCACAAGTACTCATTTGATGACGGTGCTATTATCAACGGTATGTCGGACAACGGTAAATACGCTGTTGCTAATGCCTCAAGTGCCGACAACTCACTGATACAAAGAGGCGCTCGATTAATAACAATTGACACCGATGCAGTAACCGACTTGGCAGCAAAATACTCAACCAACGACTTTATGTCGATGGGTACTGCCGACGTTACCGATGACGGTAATATTGTAGTAGGTGAATTTAATCGATATCCCGCCTATTGGAGCAAATCGACCGGCAAATGGACACAACTCCCCTGTGAAGAAACAGAATACTTTGGCGATGTTCGTTCAGTAACCCCCGACGGAAAATACGCCGTAGGACGCCAATCGATTGATGAAGATGGCTTCTCGGCTCTACCCGCATTGTGGGACTTGACAACCAACACTCTCATCGAAACCCCGGGAATACCCGAGTATGATATGACAGGTAAAACTCAAGACCAAAACTGGTTTGACCAAATAACAGCCGATGGAAGATACATCTTGGGATGTGTTTCATACAGTTACTTGGGCGACATTCTCTACTACATCTACGACGTAGAGAAAGAGACCTATAAACCCATAGGATTTACCGAGAAAGATAAAAAATTCACTCCTCGCGTAGAAGGTCTATACTTTATTCACACAGCCACATTCAGCCCCGATGGTAAATGGGTAAGTGGTCGTGCATATATGGTGAAATTTGAAGAAGGCAACGAACTTGCCGACCAATACGAAACAACATACGTTTACAACATTGCAAACGATGATTTCATAGTCTATGACCAAGCCGAAGATATAGACATCGTGGCAAGTGCCATAGACAACAACGGCAATGCACTCGGTGCAAGCCCCAGCAACAACCCCATCAGAAATTGGAGTGTTCGCAGTGGCTCATATTGGTACACATTCGACCAAATCTTAAAACAACAATACGGCGTCGATTTCACAGCCGTCACAGGTTACGAAAACACCGGTACCCCCCTTGTAGTAAGCAACGATGGTCGTCGAGTAGCAGTATTGGTTGACCCCACAAGCGATACATACGTTGTTGAAATGCCCACCACACTCGGCGAGGCTTGCAACGGAGTAGATTTGCTCGGCTCATACAACGTTAAGCCGGTAGCCGGTTCAACAATCTCACGCTTGCGAGAAATCACTCTGACATTCGATCGTGATGTACAAATTGTTGGTGATGTAAAAAGCGTTGAAATACGCGATGCAGCCGGTAATGTTGTATATAACTCGGTAGGTGTAACAGCCAGCAAAAAGACAGTAAACATACGCTATCGTAGTGGTGCATTGGAAGCAGGCAAAGTATATACCCTACATATTCCTGCCGGAACAATAGCATTGAGTGGCGATGCAACATTGACCAACAAGGAAATCAACATCACATACAACGGTCGCGCCGACGTACCCGTTGCTGTAACATCAATCTATCCTGCCGAGGGTAGCACATTTGCTCGCATCGACAACGCTGCCAACCCCATCGTTCTCACTTACGATGTTCCTGTATATCTGCCCGATAGTGCAATTGCTTACCTCTACAACGAAAAAGAGGTAGAGCCTATTGCTACTATGCTTATGGCATTCAGTGGTAATGTTGTAGCCGTATATCCCGCCACAACTCAATACCTCTTCAAAGACAACAATTATCGCGTGGAGATAATGCCCGGCTCGGTAACCGACGTTGCAGGTAATGGAGCCAGCGAAAAATTGGTTATCAACTACAAAGGTAGTTACGAACGCGAAGTTGTATATGACGACAACTCATTATTGATTGAAAACTTCAATACTGCCGGAGTTGCCAACTTTATGCCTTGGGACGCCGACCGTCTTGCCCCTAACGCTACAGCGCAAGCTATCGGTTTCGACCGTAACGACTACGGTTGGGCTATCGTATGGGATGAAAACGATGCAGCCAACATAGCAGCATCATCGCACTCGATGTACGAGCCTGCCGGAAAGAGTAACGACTGGTTGGTTGTTCCTCAATTGTACATACCCGATGACAAGTGTGTACTCAAGTTCTTGTCGCAAAGTTTCTTGAAAAACAAACAAGACTACTTGAAAGTATATATCTGGGTCAATGATGAAGTAGTTAATGCACTCGATGACGACATCGTAGCACGCATCAAAGCCGAAGGCGAGTTGGTGTACAACAACTTGCAAACACCCGGTGCTGATGAAAACACCCTCGCCGGTGATTGGACCGAGAATACCGTTGTCCTCAGTAAATATGAAGGCAAGAATATCTATATCGCATTCTTGAATGACAATGAAGCTCAAAGTGCCATCTTCATCGACGATGTACAAGTTATGCACAACAAACCCGTACGCATAGCATTCACCAATGCGTCATCGGTAATAGCACAAGAGAGCATCCTCATCGAAGGTGTTATATCTATCGACTCGGAAACAGATACTTACCAAACATTGTCGTTGACACTCAAAGACAATGCCGGTAACGAAATCGATAAAATAGAAGAAAGTGGTCTTAACTTGAAGAAAGGCGACACTTACAAGTTTGCCTTCACTAAAGCACTTCCTTTGGTAAAAGGTATTGTAAACGACTTTACCATCACACTCTTATGCAATGACAACCGTTACGAAATAGCCGGCAAGGTATCGAACCTTGCTTTCGAACCTGTTAAGCACATCGTTATCGAAGAGTATTCGGGTCGTATGTGTTCAAACTGCCCATTGGGTATAGTAGGTATCGAGAGATTGGAAGAACTGTATGGCGAGTTGATTATACCTATATGTCTTCGCACATACGGCGATGATCCTCTGGGAACAGGTATGCAAGACTATTCGGCATTCCTCGGATTTACCGGCGCACCTTCAGGTGTCATCAATCGTTTGGGCGTAAGTTATCCCGCCGTTTCAAGTGCCGGCGAATACTACTTCTCTAACGCAACACTTCCCGAAGGTCAAGACCGTTTGTGGGCCGACATCGTTGCCGATGAATTGGAAATTCCTACCGAAGCCGACATCAACATCGATCAACTCTCAATCGACGAAAGCACCAACGAGTTTGTCATCCCCTGCACTGTTCGCTATGCTATGGATGCACAAGACCTCAACCTCAACCTCTTTGTCGTAATAGTAGAGGACAACGTTAAGACAATGCAAATCAACGGTTTTGCAGGCACGACAAGCACAGTTCTCGGCGAATGGGCAAGTGGTGGCATATATGGTCAAGGTGTTGTTTACGACTATTTGCTCAAGGATGTTTGTCGTGGTTATGCAGGTATGACATTTAACGGTACAGGTGGCTACCTGCCCCAAACAATGACTGCCGGCGAAGCCTACACAACCGAATTGCGTACTTCAGTTCCTGCCAGCATCAGCAGCCTCGCTAACAGCAAGGTAATCGTTATGCTTATCGACGCCAACACAGGTAAGGTTATTAATGCCGCTCGTGCCGATGAAATTTCGGCTGTCGAACACGTTGACAGCGACGCACAAATAAGCATCGCTACCAACAACGGCAACATCGTTGTCAATACTGCCGACAACGCTCAAGTAGAGGTTTACGGTATGAACGGTACACTCTTGAACACTGCCACCGGCAACGGTCAAATCAGCATCGACACACCTGCCGGTATAGCAATCGTTAAGGTAGTTACCGATAAAACTGTAGTTGTAGAAAAAATTCTTGTAAAATAATACATTTACAACGAGGGTAAAGAATGAACTTTACCCTCGTTGTAATTATTCTAATTCACATCATTAACAGAAACGATTATGAAAAAAATCTTTACACTTGCATTATTATTTATGACCATTGCAACTGCATCTTTTGCCAAGCAAATAGATTTGGGAGCAATGCAACTTGATACCGACTATGAGGTGAAAGGCGACTTCAACTCATACATTGGTTCATTTACAGCCACTACCGATGGCACATTGATAGCCAGCAGTACAGGTTCAGACGGATTACACCCCTATCGTCAACAACTCAGCGATATGGAAAGCGAAGGTAATGCCATTGCATATACAGCCGATAATTACTTTCCTCTGCAATACCACTTCGATGTAACAGCCGGAACGACCTACTATTTCTACAAAGATTTTTCTATGAACCCATTCACATTTCGCCTTTCGATGGATTCGGGTACGGGTATAAGCATATCTAAAGTTACTCCCGAGGCAGGCAGCGTATTCAGCGTATCGGGAGGAGGATTGGTTTCGATACAGTTCAGTCGTGCCGTAAACTTCAGCCCCGAAGCTCGAATTATAGCCGGTGACAAAGAGGCATCTGTACCTGTTAACGGTTTGAGCAATATTGCTTCACTCGAAATAAAAGAACCTCTTTTCAAATGGTTAAGCGACGGCACATTGAAAGGTGGCGACAAGTTTATCGTACGCTTGTTTAATGTAACTGCTGCCGACGATGCTACAATAGTATATGGAACAGACGGTACTGCCGATGTTGAATATATCATTGGCGAGATGCCCATACAACTCATCAGCACCGAGAACACATCGGGAGCATTCAAATCATACTATATGCCCACCGATCCTACCGGCATCGTAACCCTTACTTTCGATGGCGAGGTTGCTTCGGCTATCGTTAACTTGTCATTTGGCTCAACTGACATAGAAGGCGACTACTACACCGAAGAGATAACTCCCGTTATCGAAGGCAAAACCATCAAGATTGACCTCACAGGCAAACAACGCACCCCCGACAATATGGTTGCATCGGGCACAAACTACAACAACGTAATGTTAAACATCAGCAAGGTATTGGATACTACCGGCCAACACGCCTACTCGGCCGGCCAAGGCACAATAGGTGGTTTCTTGTTTACATACGACGAATTGGATGTTGTTACAGCCAACATAATGACCGATTTCACTCCTCGTCCCGGCTCAACAATCACAGCCGAGACAGGTAGCATCGAAATATGGATTACCGATGAGGCCAAATTGAGTTACGACGGTGTGAAATTTGCCACAAGCAATGGCATTGAGGTTGTTGTCGTTGACTTCACAAAAGAAGTTGACCCCTACGATGAAACAGCATCGATACTCACCGTACCCGTACCCGCCGAATTGACAGCAGTACAAACACTCGATGAAGAAGTTACTACCGTAACCGTTACGCTCAACAACTTGCAAAGTGCCGATGGCCTTGACCACTCACAAGATGTTATGGCCACATACAACCTCGGCGTTGCTGCCATCGACAAGATATTTGGCGATGAAGTTACAGAGTTTACCGTATATAACACACAAGGTATCCTCGTACTCCACACCACCAACCGCGATGAAGTGAAGAATCTCCCCTCGGGTATCTACATCATCAACGGCGAGAAGTTCTTGTTGACTCGTTAAGCGATAATCAGAAATCGATAATACGAAAGGGTTGCACTACAAGGTGCAACCCTTTCATTCTATATATAGGAACTATATGGTACATACTATAACTTACAAGTTACATTTCTTTAGTCGGTCATTTGCATATAATAAGATAAAGGGATACCTTTGCATAGAATTATGAAAGGCAGCATACGGTATATTATTTCGTTGATTTGCATCTTCTCGTTATGGAGTGTGGCAAATACGGCATCGTTGCACGACAAGAGCGTAGGCAATGACAGCACGCACACGCTCATAGGTGAGGGGTGTACCGTCGATGCAACGAGCATCATATTTCCCGACGCCGGCATATACCTCGCTCGCACCGGCTCGCCTATCAACATCTATGTGGCACAACAGTGCAACAGACGCAACGACACCGAAAACCGACTCAATACATCATACTTGAAGTCCGGTAAAATAATCAACACCGGTGTAAGCGTATGCATATATAATAACCTTAAAACATTCCGATCCATTCTTTCCGAGCCTATTCACCGACTGATTAGCCTTGGAAGGCTCATTATTTAGCCCACTTATTCTATCACTGCTTTTTATTGCGACATTTTACATAAGTAACCAATGTCGCCCCTATTCACATTATTATATAGGCAACACCACTGGCGTTGCGTGTATAATCGTGTGAGCCATAAACATAGAATAACAAACTACTAAAAGAGAAATAATTATGGAAAAGAATTTTATAAAAGTACGCTCAACAAAAGATATTACCATCGTAGCATCGCTCGTTATCATAGGTCTTATACTCGCATTACTCCCCATAGGAGGTGCCGCCAACGTGACAGGCTATATTGTTATTGCCACAGGATTATTGTTTATACCCATACTCAAGAGTGGCTATAAGGATGCTTGGGAAGGCAAGCGCTACACCAAGAAAGAGTTTTACTTTGCCAATAACAAACTTGCCGAACTTGTGGCAGCAGTTACCAACGCACCCGAGAATATCGCTGTCGATAGCAACGAGAAGGGCAATACCATTCGACTGGAATTATTCTACAGCAAAGAGACAGGCCGAGCCTTTATGCAACTGCAAGAATATGTACCCTACAAGTATGAGCCTCGCACCGATGTTATTGAACACGAAATAAGCCGTGTGGCAAAACTTATAGGATAAGACATCATACACACAAGTACACAAAAAAACGATGCACGCTACAAGATAGCGTGCATCGTTTTTTATACCAAATGTTGTATTAGAGCAATGCTTTGATTTTCTCTTCGAGTTGAGCCTTGCTGCCCGAGCCAACGTGTTTGTCAACCAACTTACCATCTTTGAAGAACAACAAAGTGGGGATGTTACGGATACCGTATTCGCCACTGATTTCGTCGCCCTCATCAACGTTGTATTTACCTATTGCTACACGACCTTCGTACTCAGTAGCCAATTCATCAACAAAAGGACCAATTTGACGGCAAGGACCACACCACTCTGCCCAGAAGTCAATAACTACGGGTTGACCCGATGCGATAAGTTCTTTACCCAATTCGTCTGTAATTTTAAGTGCCATAGTATTTAAAATTTAGAGTTAATAGTAATCAATATTTACGCTTACAAAAATAACGAATGTAAAATAGATAAACAAGCATTTATGATGTTAATTTTTATATTTTCGTGCTAAAGTATTTGATGTGTCAACACTCTTTCTTATCTTTGCAACAGATAAAACGCTTATGCACAACGCAAGACGGCTCATATCGGTTATAATGATGTTCTTTGCAGCCTTTGCTATGGTTGCATCATCGGCACTGCCACATCACCATCACGATGACGGTAGTATATGCATTATTCTCGAAAAAGAATCGACCGATGAGGGCGCGCACAGCCACGGACACAACAGTTGTGATGACGATTGTGCAATGAACATCGACCTCTTGCAGGACGCCTCGCAATTGGGTCACGCCTCGAAAGCCGGCTTCATCCCCACTCTTGTGGCCATATTATCGTGGGATAATTCACAACTTCCCGAGCCTCAAGAGTTTAAAACATCCACTTCATTTATCTACATCGAGCGAGCCATCAATGACATTGTCTGCTCGATATACGGATTGCGTGCGCCACCCTTCGTGGCTTAATTCTCTATGCCTCTACCCCGAGGCTGTAATCACACATTATATTATTAATAAGAAACAGTATGCCCAAGGTATATACGCCGGGGTGTACATAAAATCATAATAGCAATGAAAAAACAAGCAATCATTCTTCTTACAATCGGTGCATATCTGTTGGCAGGCTGTGCCAACCACACGCACGAACACGATCACGACCATAGCCACGAAACACACCAAGAGGCTACTCACGACCATTCGCACGAAGGTCACGACCACACCTCGCACGAAGTACACGACCACACCTCGCACGAGGGACATAATCATAATCACGACCACGCAGCAACTGCACACGGTCACAACCACGAAGACGGTATTTCACTCAAGCCCGGTGAGGCCGAGGCTATAGGTCTTACCACCGAAACGGTAACTCCTGCTACATTCGCCTCGGTAATAAAATGTACCGGACATATTGTAGGCGCAACGGGCGATGTTGTGACTGTAGTTGCTCCTCAAGCCGGAACAGTACATTACGCCAACTCTTGGGCTGAAGGTGCTGCCGTATCGAATGGCGCAACACTCTTTACCATTTCATCGCGCAATGTAGGCAGTGGAGATGCAGCCGAGCGCACTCGCGTTGCATACGAAACAGCCAAGGCTGCTTACGAACGTGCTCAAAAACTGATTGTTGACAAGATTATATCGGATCGCGAGTTTGAAACCACACGCGAGGCGTATGAGCAAGCCCGACTTGCCTACGAAGCCGTAGGCAGTGACAACAACGCGGGCTCGGCAGCCCGTACCACCAAAGCCGGTTATATAACCAGCCTGTGGGTGAAAGAGGGCGACTATGTAGAGGCCGGTGCGCCCCTTGCCACCGTTGCTCAAAACAAGCGTATGCAACTTCGAGCCGACGTTCCCCAACGTTATTACAACGAGTTGCCCACCATCAGTTCGGCCAACTTCGTAACACCCTACGACAACACCGTATATAAGTTGTCGGATATGAACGGCAAGTTGCTTTCGTACGGTCGTAACGCCGGTGAGACATCGTACTTTGTACCTGTAACCTTCAACTTCGACAACAAAGCAGCCATCGTACCCGGCTCGAGTGTCGATGTATATTTGTTGGGCAAGACACGCAACAATGTTATAAGTCTGCCTATGGAATCGCTTACCGAGGAGCAAGGCTTGTACTTCGTATATCGTCGTTTGTGCGAGAACGATTTTGAGAAAGTCGAAGTCAAGACAGGCTTGTCAGACGGTAGCCGTATAGAGATTCTATCGGGAGTAAAAGCCGGCGACAAGATAGTAGTAAACGGCGTTTATCGCGTGAAACTTGCCGCTAACAGCAATGTACTGCCCGAAGCACACAACCATAACCACTAAAAAGATTGTTGCGATATGTTGAATAAAATCATAGAATTTTCACTACACAACCGCCTATTGGTAGCAGTCATATCGGCTCTTATCCTTGTCTTGGGCGTGTATAGTGTATCGAATATGGAGGTCGATGTATTTCCCGACCTCAACGCCCCCACAGTGGTGGTTATGACCGAGGCTCACGGTATGGCACCCGAGGAGGTAGAACGATTGGTAACCTACCCTATCGAAACAAGTGTCAACGGAGCAACCCACGTTCGCCGTGTGCGCTCATCATCGACAACCGGTTTCTCGGTAGTATGGGTAGAATTTGATTGGGGTACCGACCTCTATCTTGCCCGTCAGATTACATCGGAACGATTGGTGCAATTGGGCGAAATGTTGCCCGAGGGTGTGGGTACTCCCACTATGGCACCTCAATCATCAATCTTGGGCGAGATGATGATTATAGGTCTTACAGCCGACAGCACTTCATTGCGCGACTTGCGCACCTTTGCCGACTGGACTATTCGCCCTCGCTTGCTATCAATCGGTGGTGTAGCCCAAGCAACAGTGATAGGTGGCGAAATAAAAGAGTACCGTATTGCCGTTGACCCTGCTCGTATGAAACACTATGACGTAACAATCGACGAGGTGTTGGCAGCGTCGCGCAATATGAACGATAATGCCAACGGTGGTATCATCTATGAGTATGGCAACGAGTACATTGTGCGTGGCGAAATATCTACTACCGATGTCGATGCCATAGGTCGCGCCGTAGTGAAACGCATCGGCAAAATGCCCGTTGTACTATCGGATGTGGCCGATGTGGTAGTAACCGACAAGTCGCCCAAGTTGGGTATGGCGTCGGTTGAGGGCAATCCTGCCGTACTCATAACTGTCAAGAAACAACCCAATACGGGTACAATCGCACTAACCGAGAACATCGAGGCCGCACTTGCCGACTTGCAGAAGAATATGCCTGCCGATGTCAAGATGTCAACCAATATCTTCAAGCAATCGCACTTTATCGAAAGTTCTATCAACAACGTACAACGCGCACTTATCGAGGGTGCTATATTTGTTATCATAGTGCTATTCTTCTTCTTGATGAATACACGCACTACCCTTATATCGCTCATAGCCATTCCACTGTCGGCTATCGTATCGTTGCTCACGCTCAAGGCTTTGGGACTCACTATCAACACAATGAGTCTGGGAGGTCTTGCCATCGCCATCGGCTCGCTTGTCGATGATGCCATTGTCGATGTGGAGAACGTGTATAAACGATTGCGAGCCAACCGTCAGTTACCCCCCGAACAACGCGCCAAGACTATCGACATTGTGTTTGAGGCCTCAAAAGAGGTGCGTATGCCCATCCTCAACTCGACACTTATCATTATGGTAAGTTTTATGCCTCTGTTCTTCTTGTCGGGTATGGAAGGCCGTATGCTGCGCCCCTTGGGTATAGCATTCTTGGTGGCATTGGTGGCATCGACTGTGGTGGCTCTTACACTCACACCGGTACTGTGCAGTTACTTGCTCAACAGCGACAAAGCCTTTAAACAAGAGAAAGAGCCTTGGCTATCGCGCAAGTTGCAAGGTGTTTACGAAAAAGCCCTCAATTGGGCTATCACACACTACAAAGCCATTGTAGGAGGTACAGTAGCCCTGTTTGTTGTTGCTATTGCCACATTCTTTACATTGGGTCGCAGTTTCTTGCCCCCCTTCAACGAAGGCTCTTTCACCATCAACATAGCCACACAACCGGGTGTATCGTTGGAAGAGTCGGACCGTATGGGACGCCAAGTTGAGGAATTGCTCCTGCAAGTACCCGAGATACAGACTGTAGCACGCAAGACAGGTCGTGCCGAACTTGATGAACACGCCTTGGGTGTAAACGCCAGCGAGATAGAAGCACCGTTTGTACTCGACAAGCGTTCACACGCTACAGTGAAAGCCGACATTCGCGAGAAGTTGAGTGGCATATCGGGCTTGAGTTACGAGATAGGTCAACCCATTTCGCACCGTATCGATGCTATGCTTTCGGGTACGAAATCGCAAATCGCCATCAAACTATTCGGTGAGGACCTCAACCGTATGTACGCCATAGGTACCGAAATAAAGAACTTGGCAGCCGGTGTTGAAGGCGTTGCCGACCTCAACATAGAGCAACAGATAGAACGTCCCCAACTGCACATCGTTCCACGTCGCGACCTGTTGGCTCGTTACGGCATCACTATGCCCGAGTTCATCGAGTTTATCAACGTAGCAATGGCAGGCGAGGTTGTGTCGCAAGTATATGACGAGAGTCGCACATTTGACCTCACAGTGCGCGTAAACGATGAAAATCGCGACACTGCATCGAAGTTGAAAGACATTATGATAGATACACCCGAAGGCAAAGTACCCTTGGCACAAGTAGCCGAAGTGCGTTCTTCGATGGGTCCCAACACCATCAATCGCGAGAACGTAAAACGCAAGATTGTTATCTCGGCCAACGTTGCCGACCGCGACTTGCGCAGCGTAGTGGACGACATTCGCCAGTTGGTCGATGAGAATGTAAAACTGCCCGAGACATACTATGTAGAGTACGGTGGACAGTTTGAGAGTGAAGCAGAAGCCTCACGCATACTTGTTATTGCATCTATGGCATCTATCCTCATCATCTTCTTGCTCTTGGTACAACAATTCAAGAGTGCGGGACAGTCGGCCATTATCTTGATAAACTTGCCATTGGCACTTATCGGTGGTGTGTTCATCCTACGCTTCACCTCGGGCGAGGTGAGTATTCCGGCCATTATCGGTTTCATTTCGCTATTTGGTATTGCAACCCGTAACGGTATGTTGCTCATTACCCGTTATAATACGTTGATTGAAGAGGGGCATACACTGAACGACGCTATCATCAAAGGCTCACTCGACCGTTTGAACCCCATTCTTATGACAGCATTGACATCGGCTCTCGCACTTATTCCGTTGGCACTCAACGGCAGCGCACCGGGTAACGAGATACAGAGTCCTATGGCGCAAGTCATCTTGGGTGGTTTGCTCAGTTCAACCCTACTCAACGGCTTTGTTATTCCTGTAATATATCTATTAATGAACCGTAAAAAAACCAACGTATGAAACGATATATCATCTTACTGTCGGCTATGACAGTAGCAGCCTTTGCCGTGGCACAATCGCCAGTAGAGAGTATACTCGAAAGCATTGCCGGCAATAACAGTGGAATAAAAGCAGTAGAGCAAGAGGCTGTGGCTGCCCAAACCGAGTTGTCGGCAGGCAACAGTTTGGAAAACCCCACGTTTGAATTTGAATACTTGTGGGCCGAGAAACAAGTGCCCGGGGGTAATAAATATGCCTTTGCCATTATGCAAGGTTTCGACTTCCCCTCACTCTATGCTCAACGCAACAAACACATATCGGCACAGAAAAATCTGGGCAGTTATCAGGTGGGATATGCCCGTCAAAGCGTACTGCTTGAGGCTCGCGAGTTGTGCATCAAAATTGTATATCTCAATAAGCAGATTGCCGTAGTAAGCGAACGCGCCGATATTGCCCAATCGTTGGCCAACCTATACAACCAACGCCTTGCCGCCGGCGATGCCAACCAACTCGAAGTGAACAAGGTTGAGATAGAGCGTTTGAGCCAATCGTCGCGATTGAAGATGCTCATCAGTGAGCGCGAGGCTGCCATCACACAACTTGTGGCTTGCAACGGTGGTGTAGCACTCCCTGTCGATGCAACCACCCTCACACAATACCCCAACATCGTGATGCCTGCCACACTCGATTATGCCATCGAGGAGTGGCAACAAGCAGATGCCGGTATAAAAATGTTGCGTGGACAACAACAAGTAGCCGAGTCGTTTACATCGGTATCGAAACAAGGTTGGATACCTCGATTTGAAGTAGGTTACAAGCAGGCATACGAAGTAGGCGATATGTTCTACGGATTGGCTGTTGGTGTATCGCTACCCTTGTTCAAAACAAGCAATGAGGTGAAAACAGCGAAAGCTCGCGCCCTGGCAATGTCGTTCCAAACCGATGAGGCCAACGCCAAAGCCACTGCCGAAGTTACCCAATTATACCACGAAGCGACAGCCTTGCAAACGGCTCTCGAAGATTACCAATTGTTGTCACAACAAAACAATCGCGCGTTATTGGTGAAAGCATTGGAAAACGGACAGATATCGCTACTGGAATATATGAGCGACATAGCACAACTCAATGAGGCTGAAGAGAATCGCCTATTGCTTGAATATCAATACTACAGCAAATTATCGCAACTCAATCGCAGTAATTTGTAATACTACCGATATCCTACATAAGAGAGGCTGCTTCATAAAAAAATTTGAGGCAGCCTCCTCTTTCTTTCTATTATCATTATAACTTTCACTATATTTGCACCATAGCAAATAATTAGGAACTATGAGGAATTTATCACTATACTTGTGCTTGCTTATCTTGTGTTGCGCCATACCGGCTACAGCGCAGGTTAAGGATATTACCACCGATAGCGTAACATCGAGCATACCGAAAAGCGAACTTGTTGACACTGTATATGTTCCACAGACGGCCATCGAACAATTGGGCGACACGCCTACTGTATATGTAATGCCCCTCGGGCAACAAATATTTGAGAACAAATATTTCCAAATGACCTATATAGGTGTTCCTCTCGTTGTAGCCGGTATTGCTACGCAGGGTTGTACATCGCAGCACTTCAAAGACTTGCGCGATGCCTATGTACCCACTTTCGACTATTCGTACGACGACTACTTACAATACGCACCTGCTGCTGCGATGCTCATTATGAAAGCCTGTGGCGTAAAAGGACGCAGTTCGTGGGGACGTATGATTGTATCGGATGTCTTTTCGGTGGCACTTATGGCCGGTATAGTAAACGGCTTGAAATACTCGGTAGGTACTATGCGCCCCGATAATTCTACGCGAAACTCATTCCCTTCGGGACATACAGCCACAGCCTTTATGGCAGCTCATATGCTACACAAAGAGTATGGCAACGTGAGCCCTTGGATAAGCGTCGGAGGTTATACGGTAGCAGCAGTAGTGGGTGTATCGCGACAACTCAACAACCGACATTGGATTTCCGACGTACTTGCCGGAGCCGGTATAGGTATCCTCTCGGTAGAGTTTGGCTACTTCTTTGCCGACCAAATCTTCAAGGAGAAAGGGTTGTACAACATCGACAAGCCCGACTTTACCATACCCGATAAGCCCTCACACTTGGGACTTACAATGGGTTTGACACTGCCTCTTGCACCCATAGAGATAGGCAACGGGCAGCAGTTGATATCGACCACCGGCAGCCGTATGGGTATAGACGGAGCGTGGTATATCAACCGTTATGTGGGTATAGGAGGCTCGGCAGCCGTTGCAAGTATGCCCACCACCCTCGCAAGCGATACCGAGCGACGCCTATCGATTGATGCCGCCACAGTAGCATTAGGAGCCTACGGTTCGATACCGATGGGCGAAAGTTCGCGTTTTCGCGCCAACCTCAAGGCTCTATTGGGCTGCAACTTTATAGACAACAGCGCATTACTACCCGAGGTAATGACATTGGATAAAGCCGGATTTTACTATGAGATAGGAGCCTCAATATCGGTCGTTGCTCGCCGTCACTTCGGAGTATCGGTATTCTGCGACTACGGAGGTCATTGCTTCTCGGCCACTCACACTCCGTCATCACAATTCGGTATCACTCGCGAAGGCCGTTACAACTATATGTTGCACACCACCACCATAGGCGCAACAACATCTATCCTATTCTAAACAACAGCTCAACATTCGATACATAAATCAAACAAAAATCCCATTTCTCAACGGAAATGGGATTTTTTGTTTGGGTACCGCAATTGGATAATATATACCCGTTATCTGCTATTCATACAGCAGGATATTACGCTATTTACCTTGTGATGCCAAGTAGCCTTTTACATCTTTGAATAGGGGTGTTGCAAAGACGAAGTCTTCGAGGTCTTTGTTATCGCTGTGGGTTATCATTTGGCTTGTTCCTTCCCACGCTTTGTGGCCTTTGTTGATGAAGATGATATGCTCGCCTATGCCCAACACCGAGTTCATATCGTGGGTGTTGATAATGGTGGTGATGTTATACTCGTGTGTAATGTCGCTCAATAATTCATCGATTACGAGTGATGTCTTGGGATCGAGTCCCGAGTTGGGCTCGTCGCAAAAGAGATACTTGGGGTTGAGGGCTATGGCTCGCGCTATGGCTACACGCTTCTGCATACCTCCACTTATTTCGGAGGGATATAACTTGTCGGCACCACGAAGGTTGACACGTTCAAGGCAGAACTCAGCGCGTTTCTTGCACTGCTGATAACTGTCTTTGGTGTGCATACGCAAGGGGAATATTACATTTCCCAATACTGTCTCGGAGTCGAATAGTGCTGCTCCTTGAAAGAGCATACCTATCTCTTTGCGCAACTCTTTTATTTGTCGCACATTCATTGCCAAACTGTTACGACCGTCGTATAGTATTTGACCGGTTTCGGGTGTCATCAAGCCTACTATCGACTTGAGCAACACTGTTTTTCCCGAACCACTCTGACCGATAATGAGGTTTGTCTTGCCGGCGTGAAACTCGGCTGATATATCAAACAATACTTGCTTGTCTTCAAACGACTTATTGATGTTTTTTATCTCTATCATCCCATCATTATTTGAGTGATTAATACGTCTAATACCAAAATGACCACACTGCTCACTACTACGGCATTGGTACTTGCCTCTCCTACTTCACGCGAGCCGCCTTTTACCGAGTATCCGTAGTATGACGCCACGCTGCTTATTATGAAGCCAAAGAACAGCGACTTGAATATGGCGTACCATACATAAAACTCTTTGAAGTAGGCTTGGAATCCGTAGGTGAGTTGCTGGGTGGGCATCAGGTTGGCGAAGAAGGCTATGGCGTAGGCTCCGAAGAAACCCATTGCCATACTGAATCCTACCAACACCGGTATGTAGGTTACCATTGCTGTTATCTTGGGCAGGATTATGTAATTGGCACTATTGAGGCCCATTACTTCCATTGCATCTATCTGCTCGGTTACGCGCATTGTTCCTATCTCGGAGGCTATGTTCGAGCCTACCTTTCCTGCTAATATAAGAGCCATTATGGTCGATGAAAATTCGAGCAATATAATCTCACGCACTGCCAATCCTACTGTATATTTGGGCAACATAGGCGACATAATGTTCAACTGCATTTGTATGGCAATAACGGCACCGATAAATATCGATATAATAAGCACAATGGGAATGGAGTTTACACCCAACTTGTGAACTTCATCGATGTATGCACGAAAGAATTCCTTCCATTTATCGGGCTTTGTGAATGTTCTACCAAGCAACAGTATATAGGCTCCAAAACTGCTTAACGAATTTCTAAACATAAATTCTGCGACTTTTGTAAAAATCAAATAATTGGCAAAAGTAATAAATTTTGTTGGTATTTAAGATTTTTCAAGTCTTAAATGATGTAACAC
>JAFXIZ010000052.1 GCA_017532725.1 Bacteroidaceae bacterium | reverse complement strand
TAAAAAATAAATCTTGTAAGGCGATAATGTAATTATTGCTCCAAATTTTTTCTTTGTTTTTTGTGTTTTATCTGTTTTATCTGTTTCTGTTTTTGCAATTCTCTTAACAGATTTCTTTAGACCCTTATCCTTTATGTATTCGGTATAAGGCGATAGGCTTGCTATAGTATCATTATTTTCTTTTCTATTTTCATTGATAATTCTTTCAATATCGTTAATATCGTATTCTAATAACTTATTATCTAATGTGACAATGGAAATTTTTTCTGTTGGAATGATTTCATTAATATTACCTTTTATTATACAACCACTTTTAAGGTATATAACGTCCTGTGCTGTTGCATAACCAATAAAACTTAATATTCCTAATAGTAGTGTTAGTTTTTTCTTCATAATTTATATTATTAGCATTCCATTGGCAAAAATATACAAATTTATCTTACCCCCCTTAATTAATGTTAATATCGCTATTCCTGTTGGTAGTTAGCGTTATAATATAAACAAAGCAAGAAGCAACAATGCCTCTTGCTCTATTAGTAGATGTGTTATAGCAGTTATTTCTTTGCAAACATTGCTTCGGCAGGGATTATGTACACCTCCAAGCGACGGTTGGCGTTTCTGCCGGTTACTGTGTTGTTGGGCTTGGTAGGCTCGAAACTGCCGGCAGCGTAGGGTACAACGTACTCTACACAGCCTCCATTGCCCTCAAACCAATCGTATATGGCAAATACACGCTCGGTAGTGAGTGCATAGTTATACTCCTCATTGCCGGTATTGTCGCTGTGCATAACCAGCAGTATGTGGTAGTAGTCGGGGGTGCGCAGGCAAGGCAATAGGGCGCGCAGTACCTTGTCCGACGAGTCGAGCAACTTAGTCGTGTTGGGGGCAAATAGTTGCGAGGCTGGTATTGTAACCTTTATTACCTCGTTATCGCGTATAAGTTCAACATTTAGTTTGTTGTCTTGTAGTCGGTCGGCTTCTTTCTTTTGTAACTTGCGTGCTTGGGTAGCCTGCTTGTCGGTAAGTTCGGGTATGAGCAGATTCTCATCGACGGTAAGTTCGGGCAGTTCGGGATGCTCCTCTGCTGTAGTTTCGGTCGATGACTTCTTGAATAGTTTGTCTATCCATCGCTCCTGCCCGACGGCATATTGTGTTATTGTCGTGCTACAGATGGTTACTAATAAGGCAATGAGTGTGGTGCGTCTGTTCATTCTTTTATGCCTCCCACATTCCTAAATGCTCTTCGTAGTCGAGTTCGCCTCGCACGAGGAATTCTACATCTTCATCGTCATACTCGGCACCACTGTCTTTCTTGAGGCAGTCACGAACGAAATCGATCAGTTCATCTACATCAAGATCTACCTCGTCGTTGTTATTCTCCTCAAAGAAGCCTTTCTTCTCGTAGAAGTCATATACAATGTCGCCTATGTATATAATCTCGTTGTCGCTGTACTTATCTTGTATCTCTTGGGGAAGACGGGGACGGATAAATTCTACGGCTTTGTCGTCGTCGAAAGAAAAGAAATCGTTGTTTTGGCTCATAATCTTGGTTTATTTATAAATAATGTGTATGAATTGTTTTGCACCGTAAAATTACTACTTGTAGATGAAAATTGCAAAAAAGTGAAATTTTTTTGAGATTTTTTTTGGAGATATAAAAAAACTATATACCTTTGCAGTGTACTATTAAACTAATACACTAAAACACGGTGCTACTTGAGCAGTTGAGGTGTTGTAAGAGATAGGGATATAAAACTCATAAAATATAGAATTATGTTGAAAGTAGAAGAAATGGCATTCTCGTATCGTCGCAACGAGTATTTGCTGAACAAAATCAATTTTGAGATTACCCCGGGTGGGGTATATGGCCTGTTGGGAAAGAATGGCTCGGGTAAATCGACGCTGCTCTATCTGATGACAGGATTGATGTTCCCTCATATCGGTACTATTACCATCGATGGCATTCCTGCCGGCAAGCGTTTGCCTCAAACTATGCAAAACATATACCTCTTGCCCGAGGAGTATGACCTGCCGGCTGTTAGCATCGAGCGTTATGTAAAGAATAATGCTCCGTTCTACCCAATGTTCAATCGCGAGCAGTTCGACAACTTCCTGCAAATTTTTGAATTGCCACAGGTTAAGGACCTCTCGCAATACTCTATGGGACAGAAGAAGAAATTTCTTGTAAGTTTTGCTCTTGCCACCAACACACCGTTGCTGTTTATGGACGAGCCTACCAACGGGTTGGATATTCCCTCCAAGAGTCAGTTCCGTAAAGCGATAGCCTTGGGTATGAGCGATGAGCGCAGTATCATCATATCGACCCACCAAGTGCGCGACTTGGAGAGTATGATCGATCGCGTGTTGGTGTTGCACGACAACTCTATTATGCTCAACGAGAGTGTGATGCGCATAGCCGACAAGATGGAGTTTGTGCGCACTACATCGAAGGAGGACTTGCAAGGCTGCATCTATTCGACCTTCACGCCTCAAGGTTTTGTGGGCGTACGTCCCAATGTCGATGGTGTCGATTCGTTGGTTGACCTTGAGGTGCTTTTCAACAGCATCATAACCAACCCCGATGTGGTAAAAAGTTTGTTTGTCTAATCATTAATAAGAGTAGTTATGGAAAATCAAATATTCTCGTTGGGTCGTTTTACAGCCTATCTGAAAAAGTATCTTTCGGAAAATCGCAGTATCCGACTACAATTTATCATCCTCACAGGTGTCTTTAGTGCTTTGTTGGCTATATCGGGAGGCTCGATGAACTTTTTTAACCTCACAGCGGCAATGTTTATATTTGCCATTGTATTGGCAAGTTCATTCTCGGCATACTTTAGTACAAGGGCCAATAAGATAAAGTTTATGCTCACACCTGTGTCGCAACTCGAGAAGTTCTTGGCTATGGTGTTGCATCTGTATGTGGTGGTACCTGTTATGTTTGTAGTGGTGCTATTCATTGCGCAGTATGTAGCCATATTGATAACAGCCTTGTTCACCCTCTCGATGCCTCGTTTCACAATGCCGTTTGCCGGTATCGAGATTAATAAAGATTTGTTGTTACCCTATTTTATCTCATACTTCTCGGCCTCGGCTTTCTACCTGATGGGTGCCACACTATTCACTCGCCACAGTTTCTTGAAGACAACAGGCTTGTCCATTGCGCTGGGCTTTATCACCTCTATGGTGGTAGCCATATCGGGTACAATGCAGATAATCAATGTTGCTGCTATGGAGAATCTTGCGCAATTGAACGATTTTGGTTTGAGCCATTACCTTACTGTAGCCAATGTGGTGTCGGTAATTATGATATTGCTCTTCCTCTTTATCGGTTATATGCGAGTGAGTGAAATGGAAACAAATGAAACAAGAAAATAGACCGTTATGATATTTCGTGATAATCAATCAATATATCTGCAAATCGCCGAGCGCATTTGCGATGAGATATTGGAGAATAAGTTCCCACCCGGCGAGCGAATACCCTCCATTCGCGAGTATGCGGCTCTTGTCGAGGTAAATGCCAATACGGTTGTGCGCTCGTATGAGTGGCTGCAACAAAAGGAGATTATCTTCAACAAGCGTGGTGTGGGTTACTATGTCGATCCCGAGGGAAAGCATCGTATCAAGGCGTTACGCCGCGAAAGATTCTTCAGCGATGAGTTGCCCCTCTTCTTCAACCGACTCTACACGCTGGGTATATCGGTCGAGGAGATTGAGTCGCACTATGCACAATACCTCAATGAGCATAAAACTGCTCCCAACGAAACTTACCCCCCCGAAAATTCATCTATTTAACAAATTAAAATATATAAACTATGAAACGCTCAACCAAATTAATAATTGTAGTATTGGCTATTGTCATTCTGCTTCCCGTTATATTTATTGGCATAATGGCCACCAAGTTGCCTTCGATAGGCGATGTGGTAAATAAAGTATTGAAATCGACAGGTAATGTCGAATATACTTACAATATGAAGATAACTTCGCCCGACGGCACTACTGTCCCCGATTGTTATCTGTTGATTACAACATATTCAGGCGCAGTCGATTCGTTGTCATCGGTCAATTTTGTTGACCCTGCAATGGGTGTGGATGCTGTACTGAAGGGCGACTCGATACTGCTGGTGTTGAATAATGTGACCGACCTCACTGCCGACGGGCTGTGCTTGACAGTGGAGATTCCCGAGAATGCTAAAATCCAGATTGAAAACAGTGTACCTACAACCGATGTGCGCGTGATTTCGGCCGATATCGCTGCTATAAAGTTCCTGTCATTGGGTAGTTTCTTTGCCGAAGGTACAAGCCTCGGAGCATTCCTCAGCAGCGACACTACCTACACAAGCGAGTTGAAGTTTGAAAACAGTAATGTGGGCGCATTGAAGTTGAACGGTGCAAATAACTCGCTCGTAATAACCGGCTCGAATGTGGGTGCCATAACCATAGCCGGTACTTGCAATGCCATAGAGATGAGCGACAGCAATATAGGTGTATGCTCTTGGAACAAGGCCAACAGCACAATGGCAAAGATTAACAACAGTTCTATTGTTACCAACGTGAGTGAAGATGTTGTGGATATTACCATTGGCGATAATAATAATAATGATGATAATGGCTCGGATATTGTCAATATATCGCCCAGTCGTGTGCTTGTAGAGAGCGATGGCGAGAAGGTCGATATATCTCCCGCGGGCGTATTTGTCAATAGTGAAGATACCAAGGTCGAAATATCTCCCAAAGGTGTTGTCGTTAAGGAAAACGGCGAGGAGGTTGTCAACGTTGGTGTAGGTGGTGTGAAAGTTAAATAATTGTAGAACAATCATTAAAAAGAATAATTTATGAGAAGGTTTATACACACATTACTCATTGCTTGCTGTATGGCGGCAAGTATGGTGGCAATGGCACAAACAACCTGTCGGGTAGAAGGTGTGGTGGTTGATGCCATAGGCGAAACAGTACCCTACGCTACAGTGGGGGCTTATAAAGGCAAAAAGAATGTAGTGCGTATGGCTGCCGATGCCAACGGAGCATTTACTATGCAACTCAACCAAGGTGAGAAGTATCGCGTTGAGATTACATCGGTGGGTTATGCAGCCTACAGCCAAGAGATAGAGTTGCCCCGAGCAGCATCGTACAATATGGGACAGGTGGTACTCAAGTCGTCAACCGAACTCGATGAGGTGGTGGTCGTTTCGCAGAAACCCATTATCAAGGCCGATGCCGAGAAGATTACCTACGATGTTACAGCCGACCCCGAGTCGGACGGTAAAACCCTGCTCGATATGATGCGCAAGGTGCCTATGGTGACTGTCGATGGTGAGGATAATGTACAACTCAACGGCTCATCCGACTTCAAGGTGCTTATCAACGGCAAGGAATCGGCTATGCTCAAGAACAATATGAAAGAGGTATTTAAGGCTATGCCGGCCTCGGGTGTGCAGGATATACAAGTCGTTACCAATCCCTCTACCAAGTACGATGCCGAGGGTACAGGTGGCATTATCAACATCATAACAGCGCGCTCGGAGGTGTCGGATGTGACCGGTGTTACAGGTACATTGTCGGCGTATGGCAACGTGTTGCAAGGCTCATTTGGTGGCAGTGCTTACTTGACAATGCAGCATAAGAAGTTTACGGCCTCGCTCAACTATTTTGGTGGTAAATTCAACAACTATCAGTATAACGATGCCGTAAGATACAACTACAACAACCCCGATATGTATTATACCGAGATAAATACCGGCGAGTTTGGCGATATGAAGACCGGTGGTCAGTATCACGCATTGACATTCGAGAGTAGTTATGAGTTGGACTCGCTCAACCTCTTTACACTCGGTGTTTCAGGCAATTTTGGCTTGTTCGGTGGTGGTGGAAAGAGCCGTAACAGCATCTTCAACCAAGAGGGGACTATGACAACCAACTACATTGATTATATTTCGCAGAAGGCAACGTGGGGTAGCGTGTCGGCCAACTTCGACTATCAACACACATTCGACCGTCCTATGCACACGCTTACTGCCTCGTATCGATATGAATACAACCCCAATGGTGCAGCCTACAGCGACTCAATCTTGTTTGATGAGGCTACACTCAACGCCCCAATGGATGGACAAATGAACGAAAATAATGCCTTCTCGCAGGAGCATACCGTACAAATCGACTATAACAACCCCATCAACTCGGTACACTCGATAGAGGCCGGTGCCAAGTATATAGCACGCCTCAATCATAGCGATGACGACTATATGATGTTGTTGAACGGTGCTTGGCAGTCGTTGGGTATGGCACAGCAATTCGATTATACACAACAAGTGGCAGCCCTATATGCCGGCTATGGATATACACGTCCTACTTGGGGATTTCGCGTAGGTGGTCGCTACGAAGCAACTTTTATCGATGCTACCTTCCGCAGTGGTAATGATTGTGTCGATTATGGCAAGCCTTACGGTAACCTCGTGCCGTATGCCTCTATCAACTACAACCTGTCGCCTATGGAGTCGTTGCGCCTCTCTTATACACAACGCATCAATCGCCCGGGTATCGGTTATCTCTCGCCCTACGAGCAGTGGACTACTCCCTCAAGCGTTCAGTCGGGTAACCCCAACTTGCAGCCCGAGGTGACTCACTCTATCAGTGCCGGCTACTCGATATTCAAGGGCAAGTTTAACCTCAATATGCAGTGGTTTGCCAAGATATCGGACAATGCTATCTCGCCACTGAATTATATCGATGCCGAGAGTGGCGTATCGCATACAACCTATGGCAATATTGCTACGGTGCAAACCTATGGCTTGGCTGCTTATATATCGGGACAAGCATCGCCCAAGTTCAACTATTATATCAATTTGCAACCTGCCTATAAAATATTCAGCGCACCACATCTTGATATGAAGGATGCGCGTTGGGGTGGCTCGCTCTTTGCCGGTTTTAACTGGACTGCTTGGAAAAACGGAACTATCAGTGTCAATGCCGGTGGTGGATTGCCCGACGGACATATTCAACTTGAGAGCGAACTGATGTGGTATTATTACGGTATGAGTGTAACACAACGCTTCTTCAATGACAAACTCAAAGTGACACTCTCGGCCAACAATATGTTCAATAAATACAATCGTTACCGTGTACGCACCTTCGGTGATGGATTTGAATATATATCGGAAGGTGGTAATCGTTCGCAACAACTCACATTGAGCGTTTCTTATACATTCGGAAAACTCAAAGCGCAGGTAAAGAAAGCCAATCGCTCGATTGTGAACGATGACATTGTAGGAGGCTCATCGGAAGGTATGAGTGGCGCACAAGGTGGTGCCGGTGGTATGTGATGAATGTAGAGTAATTCGTGCTTGGAGTTTGATATAGGTGTTATTAGGGTTACTTATTCAACTCCATCACACAAAGATATATGCAGAAAAGGTTATAAATAATTCTCTTTAAGCCCTCACATCTGTTGTGAAACAAGTGCGAGGGCTGATTTTTTTTAACTGCTATCGCCAAGTGGAAATCTTACAACACCTGCATCATATTTCCTATAATAAGCAACGAGGCATTGTCGTTACGACAATGCCTCGTTGATGTTATTGAGTGTTCACAATATCTTATTCAAGACCCAAAAGAACTTTAGTGGGAGGGAACAAGATAAGTTCGCCAATGAGAACGGCAGCACCTGCAAGGTAGCCGAGCATAGCAAGGAGTGAAATGTTCTTCAAGTACCAGCCGAAGTTGATTTTCTCAAGACCCATAACAACTACACCTGCAGCCGAGCCGATGATGAGCATTGAGCCACCAACACCGGCGCAGTAAGTAAGAAGCAACCAGAAGTCACCGTCCACAACGAAGTTGAGTTCGTAACTGCCGGCTGCAAGAGCCTGAGCCTCTTCAAGAGGTATGATGCTGTACATACCTTGTGCAGCAGCAACAAGAGGTACATTATCGACAATTGATGAGAGGAAGCCGAGTACAACGTTGATAACGTATATGTTACCCACTTTGTTATCCAACCAACCTGCCATATCGCCCAAGATGCCTGTCGATTGCAATACGGCTACTGCCATAAGGATACCAAGGAAGAAGAGGATAGTAGGTGTGTCGATGCGTTGCAATACGCGAGGAAGGCGATGCTGACGTTCGGCTCCCATCGGCTTTCTGTTGTACATAATTTCTGTTACAATCCACAAGACGCTCAACGAGAAGAGCATACCGATGAAGGGAGGCAGGTGAGTAATTGTCTTGAAGATGGGAACGAAGATAAGACCTCCTACGCCAAGATAGAAGAGCATATTGCGTTCCTTTTGTGAGATGTTGCAGAACTCCTCCTCGCATTTTCCGGTAGTGGCCTCAAGTTTACCATTAAGTTTGCCTGTAACGAAGAGCAAGGGAACAATCATTGCTACAAGGCTGGGGAGTAATATGTACATTATAACAGCACCGGTAGAGATGTTGCCCTTCACCCACAACATAATGGTTGTGATGTCACCGATGGGCGACCAAGCCCCACCTGCATTGGCTGCGATGATAATCATACTTGCGTACAACCAGCGCTCTTTGGGGTCGTTGACAAGTTTACGCAACAACATTACCATTACGATTGATGTTGTAAGATTGTCGAGAATAGCCGACAAGATGAATGTTACGAAGCCGAGAATCCACAAGAGTTTCTTTTTGTCGCGCGATGTGATACGGCTTGTGATGATTGAGAAGCCTCCGTGAACATCGACCAACTCTACGATGGTCATTGCGCCAATGAGGAAGAACAATGTTGTTGCAATCTCACCCATATGGTGAAGAATTTCGGCGTTGACAAAGTCGCTGAGGTGGCCGGCAAAGCCGTGCTCGGCTGCTTTTTCAACTACAAAGGGAAGTGAGTCGGCACCAAGGATAAAGAGTACCCACATAACCATACCCAAGAGAAGGGCTGTTGCCGATTTGTCGATTTTAATAGGGTGTTCAAGTGCTATGAGAAGATAGCCGATTACGAACACCACTACAAGAGCTGCATACATAAAATATTAGATTTAGAGGTTTTTAAATTAATGAGTGCAAAAGTAGTATAATAAATTGATAATGTAGCCATATTTTCGTGGCATTTTGAAATAAAACGTTGGCAATTTAACAAATAACAAGAAATGCCCTTGTAATATGTCGTAGATTGAAATACGGTTGTAATATTTGTTTCTTTTTGGGGTCGTTTTGCTTTCTTGTCTGATTGTGAGTATCTGTTTTCTTTTTTAATATTCTTCTTGCGATTTTCACTATTGTAAATAAAACGAGTGCTGTGTTAAGATTATTTTCTTACAGCCTTCTCCTCAATTGAGTGAGTCTGTTTGTAATCTTAACACAGCACCTCGTGGGTACAGCCTGTTCTTTTATCGGCTCAAGGCTACTTTCGATACCGAGCGTGCATTGTTGTTGATAACTTCTACGATATAGATACCGTTGTTGTAGTGGCTCATATCGATGTAATCGACTGCATTGTGCGTAGCGCACAGGTGACCGTCGATGCTATAGATGTTGGCGCGCTCGTACTCTCCATCTATAAATAGAATGCTGTGCGAGAGGTAGGCTTGGGGGGCTTTGTCGCTCTCGATATCTTGTACGGCATTGCTCTCAACCATAAAGAATGATATGTTGCTTATCTCGGTGTCGAAGGTTACTTGTTGCGATTCGTAAGGCTTGCTGTCGTTGGCATAGTACCACATACGTTTGGCTTCGCCATCGTGACGGCTGCCGTAGAACATCAGATTATTGTTGTTGCCTTGTCCCGATTGGCGTGTCCGTACGAGCAGGTTGCCTCCTGTATAGGTAAATTCTTTATCGAACGGAATGTAGATGCTTGTCGATGTGGGTGTGGGCTTTATAAGTCCACTGAACACCTCTTCGTATGCTTCGTTATCGCCACCGTTGCCGTCGAGCCCTATAAGTGTGCTGTTTGCCAACAAAATGGTGGCGTTGAAGTTCTTTACATCTTGATTATTGAATACATAGGTATAGAATATCAAGCCCTTTATTGTTCCTGCACCGTAGTTGATGTCGCTGTTGTAGTAGAGCGTTTCTACACAACTGTATTTGTAAGAAGGAATGAATGGAGCGTAGTTCATCAGTGCATTACCCGAGCGTATGTGTGCCCAATCGCCCTCTTGCAGTATCTGTACGATTGCCGTTTGGCTCTTGTTGTTTTCGGGGCGTTCATCGCCGTTGTACTCGACTGTGGCATAGAATGTTTTTGTTCCCTCCTCTTGTGGAGTCCATTGGGCTGTATGTTGGCGTACCTCTTGCGACTCAAGCAGTGGGGCATTCTCTATCTTTGTAATGAGATTGTCGTTTTCGTCATAGATGTTTATATTATAACCCTCTATGTCGTTTGCTCCCATATTGTTTACCGTTATGAGGAACGACATTTCGCTGTTGACGTTGGCTATATTGTTCACTGTCATTGTTTCAATGGCAAGGTCAATCTTTTCCAACTCTCGCACTACTACGTTGGTAATCTGTACAAGAACGGCATTGCGTATGTGATATCCCAAGTAGTATTCGCCGTCGGCTGCAACAGTGAAAACGCACTTCTTGGGCTCAAACGCCATATTTATCTCCATACTGTCGGTAGATTGCAATACAGTCGATTGTGCCTCGGATGTGGCTTCGTAGCCTATAGTAATATCGTAATCGACGGGGAATAGAGGCCCTAACAGGAACATTTCGTATGTCATCGTGTATGTTACACCGGCTTTGAGGCGCAAGGGTGGTGTGATGAGCCAATCGTCGGTGGGCGTCTCGGGGTTGTACTTGGTCTCAGGTGCGTATTTCATAAATGTCTGCCCTGTGCTTGAGTAGGATGAGGCAAACCATTCGTGTCCGTCGTTGTCGCCGTCTAATACGCTCCACATTGCTACCTCCTCGTCGGTGGCAAAGTTGCATTCGTAAGGAACATCAAGTGCCGGGCCTACCACTACGGTATTGGATGTGCGTGCCACTCCCTTGCCATCGATGGTCGATGCTGTTATCTCGTATGAGTAGCCCTTGAGTGTGGTAAAGTCGGTATCGGTAAAGGTTGTTTCGGTTGTGGCTTCAGCCATTACTTTGTTGTCGGGTTTGCGCACTATGCGATAGGTAAGGCTGCTTTCGTCGTACCAGCCGTTGTTCTTTCCAGTGAGTGGCTTTTCCCAAGTAACGGTTACGCTGTTTTCGCCCACAATTTTTGAGGCTTTCAGGTTGCTTACTTCGTTGGGCGTATCGCGACCAATAAAGATGTTTCGGGCAAAGCAGGGTTTACCCTCGCCCTCATCGTTGGCACATACCACCATATATTCGTGTAGTCCCATCTCAACATTTTCGTCGATGAGGTTTACTTGCGCACCGGCAGTTTGGTCGGTAAGTGTTTTTACCAATGAGCCGTTGCGATAAATGTTTACCTTGAATCCATTGGCAAGAGTTTCGCCGTTGATAAGAGTAGAGGGATTGACCCACGAAACTGTGGCCTGTGCAGCACCCTCGGCTGCGGGGGTGACAACAAGTTGCGATACACTTGCCGGTCTGTTGCCGGGGATAGGCTCGGGGTCGATATAAAGACCTATAATCTCGGCATTTTCGCTCATCGAGCCTATGTTTTCGTATATAATGGCATCCTCGGTAAAACGGAATTTCGAGAAAAAGCCTTTGCCGGCATCGCCGTCGGCCTTAAATCCTGCCCAATAGAGGTTGCCGTCGTTGGGGTTGAAAGTCATCGATTGCAGTGATGAGGGAATGTCGAGCGTATATCCGAAGGCCTCTCCGGGCTTACCGTTACGCTTGTTTATATCCCACAGATTACCCTCATTGTCAAGTCCCCACAGATAGCCTTCGGCATCGGCGGCAACTGTAAGAATGTTGCAGTATCCTTGTGTACCCACATTGGTAACATCGCCACTTGTGAGGTCAACCTTAACCAATGCCCATTGTACATCTACCGTTTCATCATCCTCGCTGACGACTGTTTCGAGGTCGTATCCTATGCCATACATCGTCTTGGTTGTGGCATCGTATGTCATATCGAGGAATATAATAGCCGAAGCGTAGTTTGTGATGTCGTAACTTGCTATGGTGTCGATGTCGAGAGTTTTCATATCCATTGCCAGCAGGTCGTAGGCACACAATCCGTCTCGCGAGTTTATCATATAATAGTAACCCTCGGCTTCTGCTGCTGCCCTGATGTAATAGTCGGACAAATCTCGTTCCTGCGTTATCTTGTCGGTGGCGTTTATGTCGAACGAAACAAATTGTTGCACTGCACCTTGTGTATCATCGTACACGCGTATGCCGTATGCCTTTTCGGCAACGGTATTTTCGGTATTGTTGGCTGTATAGTCTATTACAGCCTCGGTAGGCGCATAATTACGATTGCCTGCGAATGCCTTGATTGCCCCTTTGTTAATGCTTATTTGTGCCGTGGCAGTAGTGCATAGCAATAGTAAAGTTGTAATAAGTAGTAAGTAGTTTCTCATAATGTGAGTAATTAGGTTGTTGTGATTGCAAATATATAAAAAAATAAATTTTCTGCAATTTTTTATTCTAAATTATTCGATAGTAGTACGTTATGTCAAAAAAAATAATGCGCACCGATGTCGGTACGCATTATTTGGTGTATGTTTATGCAATAAACTTATCTTTCCATTTTGGCGATGCGCTCCATACCCACTTTGATGGCAGCCTCGTTCATAGGGATAAGTTTGTGGTGACGCTCGGGGAGAGATTTCTTCAATCCCAATACCACGCTGTCCATAGTTACCATAGGACGCAATTGGAGCAAACCACCCATAACGATCATATTAAATGCTTTCGAGTTGTTCATCTCGGCAGCAATTTCAGTAGCGTTAATGCAATAGCACTCGATGTCGGTACGAGTAGGAGGAGTAGTGATACCGTAACTATCGTAGATGAGGATACCACCGGGTTTCACTTTTGCCTCGAACTTGTCGAGTGAAGGTTGGTTGAGTACGATAGCCACGTCGTAAGCGTTAAGTACGGGCGAAGAGATGCGCTCGTCGCTCAAGATAACTGTTACGTTGGCAGTACCACCACGTTGTTCGGGGCCGTAGGCAGGCATCCAAGTTACCTCTTTGCCTTCCATAATACCCGAGTATGCCAAAATTTTACCCATTGAGAGGACACCTTGTCCACCAAATCCGGCAATGATTATTTCGTGTGTCATAATAATAGTTTTAGCGGTTATTCATTTTTCAAGTCGCCCATAGGATATTCGGCGAACATATTCTCGGTCATCCATACGTTGGCTTTGTCGGGTGACATTTTCCAACCTGTGTTACAAGTAGATACGATTTCGATTACCGAAGTACCCTTCTTGTTCATAGAGTTTTCAAAACCTTGCATAATGGCTTTCTTACATTTGCGGATGGCTGCTGCAGTGTGTACACTTTGACGTGTTACATAGCAAGTACCTTTGAGTTTGGCAAGAAGTTCGCCGATGTGCAAGGGATAACCGTTCAATTCGGGTTTACGACCGTAGGGACAAGTAACAGTTACCATACCTTCGAGGGTAGTAGGAGCCATTTGACCACCTGTCATACCGTAGATACCATTGTTGATGAAGATGATAGTAATGTTTTCACCACGGTTACAAGCGTGTACAGTCTCGGCAGTACCGATAGCGGCGAGGTCACCGTCACCTTGGTAGGTAAACACGAGTTTGTGGGGGTTGAGGCGTTTGGCTGCTGTAGCAACTGCAGGCGCACGACCGTGGGCTGCTTGAATCCAGTCAACATCTACATAGTTATAAGCAAATACTGCACAACCTACGGGCGATACAGCGATGGTATTTTCCATCATACCCATTTCTTCGATAATCTCGGCAACGAGTTTGTGTACTACACCGTGGCTACAACCGGGGCAGTAGTGCATTGTATTGTCATTGAGCAAGGTAGGCTTGCGATAGACGAGGTTTTCGGGTTTAATTATTTCGTTTACGTCCATTTTCTTAAGGTTTTAAGGTAATCACTGATTACATAAGTTTTTCTTTAATTGCTGCAACTACTTCTTCGGGGCTGGGTACGATACCACCAAGGCGACCAAAGTGCTCTACGGGGAGGCTGCAATTTACAGCGAGTTTTACGTCGTCGATCATTTGACCGGCGTTTATCTCGGCTACCAATACACCTTTTTTGCCCTTAGCGTTTTCGGCGATTGCTTTTGTGGGGAAGGGCCACAAGGTGATAGGACGCAACAAACCAAGTTTAATGCCTTCTTCTTTGGCAAGGTCGATGGCCTTTTGGCATATACGAGCCATAGAACCGAATGCTACCATCAGGTAGTCGGCACCTTCGCAGTTGATGGCTTCGTAACGTACTTCGTTGGCTTCGATTTCGGCATATTTGGCTTGCAATTTGAGGTTGCGTTGTTCCATTACAACGGGGTCCATTTCAAGTGAAGTGATCACGTTGCGAGGACGGTCGGGTGTGCGACCTTGAGCAGCCCAAGGCTCTTGTTTGCGAATTTGCTCTTCAGTGCGACGCTCGCGGAAGGGAGGTAATACAACCTTTTCCATCATTTGACCGATAACACCGTCAGAGAGTATCATTGCGGGGTTGTGATATTTGAATGCGAGGTCGAAACCGAGGTTTACGAAGTCTGCCATCTCTTGTACCGATGCGGGTGCCAATACGATAAGACGATAGTCACCGTGACCACCACCTTTACAAGTTTGATAGTAGTCGGCTTGGCTGGGTTGGATAGTACCAAGACCGGGACCACCACGCATTACGTTGAGGATAAGACAGGGAAGTTCGGCTCCTGCGCAGTAAGATATACCTTCTTGTTTAAGACTGATACCGGGGCTTGAAGATGAAGTCATTACGGCTTTACCGCAACAAGCACCACCATATACCATATTGATAGCTGCCAACTCACTCTCGGCTTGCAATACTACCATACCGGTTGTTTCCCAAGGCTTTTCAGCCATCAATGTTTCCATTACCTCCGATTGGGGAGTGATAGGGTAACCGAAGTAGCCGTCTGCACCACTACGAATGGCAGCGTGGGCGATTGCTTCGTTACCTTTCATCAATTTTACTTCTTCACTCATAAGTATGTGTTTTTCTTTGTTGTTCGTTACTATCTATACGCTTGCGCAATATAGTTTAAAGTTTCACTTTATATACCTCGATACATCCGTCGGGACATACAATACCACAACTTGCACATCCTATGCAGTTGTCAGGGTTTGCCATATAGGCATAATTGTAGCCTTTTTGGTTTACTTTTTGAGGTTGTAGCGCCAATACGTCCGAGGGACACGCTACTACGCACAAGTTGCAGCCTTTGCAACGTTCGGCGTTCACGGTAATAGCTCCTTTGATTTTTGCCATAGCTTAGGTATTAATAATTGTAAACTTATCGCATTACAATCACAAGTGCCTGTAGATTAAGGTATTGTAATTGTGTGTTTCTCTTTCTTTAATGTAAGTGGCTCACAAATAATTGTTTAGTGTTTTTCGTTGCTGCTACTTAAATCGGTCGTAAAGATAACAAAACTTTTTCATCTATAGTTTGTATTATCATAAATTAACAGATTTTAATGCCCGAAAAGCCCATAAATGCCAATGCTAACAGTCCGGCTGTTATTAGGGCGATGGGTGTACCCTTCATTGCCTTGGGTACTTCGCTCCAATTGAGTTGCTCGCGAATGCCGGCAAATATGGTGAGCGCAAGGGTAAATCCGATGGCTGTCGATACGGCATATACTACCGATTCGACAAGGCTGAAGTCCTTTTGTATCACCAAGATGGCTACACCCAAGATGGCGCAGTTGGTGGTGATGAGGGGTAGGAATACTCCTAATGCCTGATATAGTGCCGGTGATACTTTCTTGAGTACAATCTCGAGCATCTGCACAAGGGCGGCGATGACAAGGATGAAGACGATGGTCTGCATATACCCGAGTTGGAAGGGGTCGAGCAGATATGCTTGTATCAGGTAGGTGACTATGGTCGATAGCAGCATTACAAATGTGACGGCTGCTCCCATTCCCAAGGCCGAGTCGATTTTCTTGGATACGCCCAAGAACGGACATATACCGAGGAATTGCGATAGGATGATATTGTTGACAAATATCGCTGTAATAAATATAGATATATAGGTGAGCATCGTTATTTGGTTTTAAGTGTGTTGACAAGTGCTATGAGTAGTCCGAGTGCAATGAATGCACCGGGTGCGAGTACAAATGCCAAGGCTCCGTACTCTTCGGGGAAGATTGTGAGGTCGAATATCCGACCTGTTCCCAACAGTTCGCGTACTGCTCCCAGCAGTGTGAGGCCGAGTGTAAAGCCCAAACCTATACCTATACCGTCGAGCAACGAATCGAAGGGGTTGTGCTTGGCTGCAAATGCTTCGGCGCGACCGAGGATGATGCAGTTTACTACGATAAGGGGGATGAATAGGCCCAAACTCTTATACAACTCGGGCAAGTATGCCTGCATACATAGTTGCAAGACGGTCACAAAGGCTGCTATAATAACGACAAATGAGGGGATGCGCACCTTGTCGGGTATTACATCTTTTACTGCCGATATAACAACGTTGCTGCACATCAGTACAAACATTGTGGCAAGTCCCATACTCATACCGTTTATGGCCGATGACGTTGTGCCTAATGTGGGGCACATACCCAATAGCAATACGAATGTGGGGTTTTCGGTAATGATACCGTTGAGTATTATCTTAAGTTTATTCATTTTGTTTCCTCCTCTCCGTTGTTGTGGATTGTACTGCCCGATGTGGCGTCGGTCTTTGTTGTGCTGCCCGATGTGGCGTCGGTCTTGGTAGTACTGCCCGATGTGCCATCGGTTGTAGTGCTACAGCCTGTTACTCCGTCAACCGACTGTCCCATATAGGCTGCGTATGCTGTCTGTATGGCTTGTAGGAATGCACGCGATGTGATGGTCGATGCTGTTATGCCATCGATGTCGCCACCGTCTTTGCTTACGCTCATATTGGTGTTTGCCGGATTTTTGCCCAAGATATTTTGTCTGTTCTTGTCGGTACGGAACCATTGCTCCATCTTGGCACCCAAACCGGGTGTTTCGCTGTGGCTCAATACACGATATTCGCGTATTGTACCATCTTGCTCAAAACCTACCATAACTACAATCTCGCCATTGAAGCCACTGTTGGTGGGGGCTTTTACGGCTGCTCCGTTGGGAGTACCGTTGTGTATGGCAGGATATATAACAATCTCCAATCCGTTGGATAGTATGGTGTCGCTCTCGGCTATAGGGTCGTTATCGAATGCAGGGGCTACCTGTCGGATGGCATCTGCTTGTGCCTTTGCGCCGGCAAGGGCTATGGGTTGCGCTGTGAGTTGATATACGCTGCCCAATATGGCACCTACCAATGCTGTGATAAGGGTAAGCACCATTACCATATTAAATAATGTCGATTTTATTTTAGCCATTTTTCACTACCTCCCCATATCGTTTAGGTTTCATATAATTATTGATAAGTGGTGTGACACCGTTCATAATGAATATGGCAAACGACATACCCTCGGGATAGGCTCCCCACAAGCGTATAACGATTGTAATGATACCTATCATTACGCCATAGAGTATCATACCTGCTCGTGTCATAGGCGAGGTTACATAGTCGGTAGCCATAAAGATAGCACCCAAAAGCAATCCTCCCGAGAAGATTTGCAACTCGGCAAAGATGAGTGCAAACTCGATGCCTTGGTCTATCGTAACAAAGAATGAGAACAAGAATACCGTAGCGATGATGGATACGGGTATATGCCAAGTGATGATGCGTCGCCACAGCATATATGCCATTCCTATCAGCAACGCTATGGCACTTACCTCGCCAAAACTACCTCCGGCATTACCTACAAGCATCTCTATCATATCGATGTTGATGATGTCGTCGGTGCTACCGTATTTAAGGATGTTGAGGGTGGTTGCTCCTGTTTCGCCGTCCAATCCCATAGGCATATTGGCAGGGCGTGGCCAAGTGGTCATTTGCTGGGGGAAGGAGATAAGCAGGAATATACGGCCTGCCAATGCAGGGTTGAATATGTTGCTGCCCAAGCCTCCGAATGCCATTTTGCCTATACCTATGGCTAAGAGCGCACCTATTACAACTATCCACAGGGGGAGGTTCGACGGCAGGTTGAACGCCAGCAGTACGCCTGTGAGGATAGCCGAGCCGTTGGCTATGGTGGGTCGGCCTTTCAGTAGATATTTCTGTATCAGATATTCAAATATTACGCACGACAGTACCGATGTAACGGTTACCAACAGTGCGCCCAAACCGAAGTAATAGAGTGATACGAGGAATGCCGGTATCAGGGCTATTAATACTCCATACATACATTGCGCAGTGGATAGTCCACTGTGTATATGTGGCGATGGTGAAACAACAAATTTATTCATCTTCTCTCTCTTATGTTGTTGTGTGAATATTATTTTTTATCATTGGCATTTCGTGCGCGTATAATGCCCATTACCTTGCCTTTGCCCATACGGATGTAGTCGAGCAGGGGTCGATGTGCCGGACAGGAGAATGAGCAGCATCCACACTCTATACAGTCGTATATGTAGTGGCTCTCGGCTACTTCGTAGTTGCCCATTGCAGTGGCTTTCGATAGGAGATATGGCTCAAGTCCCATAGGACAAGCCTCTACGCACTTGGCGCAGCGAATACAGGGCGAAGGCTCTTGACGGTGTGCATCTTCTTGGGTCATAACGACGATGCCCGAGGTGCCTTTTCCTGTGGGGGCTTGTATGTTGGCAGTGGCTTTTCCCATCATAGGGCCACCGAGTATTATCTTCTCGGCATTCTCGGACAGGCCTCCGGCTGCTTCGATAAGTTGCTCGATGGGCATACCTATGCGAGCCAGATAGTTGCCGGGGTTTTTCAATGATGTGCCGGTGATGGTCACAACGCGTTCGATAAGGGGCTTGTTCTTCTGTACTGCTTCATATACGGCGTATGCTGTTGCCACATTTTGCACTACAGCTCCTGTCGAAACGGGTAATGCTCCACTTGCTACCTGACGGTTTATGATGGCATCGATGAGTTGCTTTTCGCCACCTTGAGGATATTTGCATTTCAAGGGAACTACCTTGATACCGTTGTGTGAACGAGCCTTGTCGGTGAGCAGGGCTATAGCATCGGGCTTGTTCACCTCTATACCTATGTAGGCTTTGTTCACGCTTATGGCCTTCATCAGTATCTCTATACCCACCATTATCTCATCGGTGTGAGCCAGCATCAGCGCGTGGTCGTTGGTAAGGTATGGCTCGCATTCGGCGGCATTTATTATCAGTACCTCGGGTTTCATTCCCGGGGGAGGCATCAGTTTTACCTTGGTGGGGAATGTTGCACCACCAATACCCACAATACCCATTTCATCTATTTTGTTGATAATGGCTTGGGCATCGAGGTTGCACTCTTTGATGAGCGTATTGCTACGGTCGATACTATCTTCCCATTCATCGCCCTCTACATTAATATATATAGCAGGTTTCATATAACCACTGCTGTCGGCTGCCATATCGACCTTGGCTACCACACCCGATACGGGCGAGTGAATGTTGGCCGAAACGAAACCGTTGGCTTGCGCAATGAGTGTTCCCACCTTTACCGGTGTCCCTTTTTCAACCACGCATTGTGCCGGTGCTCCTATGTGTTGCGATAGCATTACGACGGCTTGTTGGGGCAGGGGTGCTGCAACGATGGGGCTGCCGGCTGTGAGTTTGTTTTCTTGGGGATGTACTCCTCCTATCTTGAATGTCTTCATACTCGATAATAACTTAATTGTTTTGTGCCTCTGTTGTGTCGGGGGCTTGTGGTGTCGATTCGGTTGTTGCTACAGCCTTCTTGGGAGGGAAGTTTACGGCGAGGATAGCACCTGTGGGACACACATCGACACACTTACGACACATCTTGCACTTGTCGCTATCGATATACGATAGGTTGTTGCTGATGGTAATGGCATCGAACTTGCACTCTTTGGCACATTTGCTACAGCCTATACAAGCCACGTTGCAGGCTTTACGGGCTACAGCACCTTTATCTTTATTTACACAACTTACATATACGCCACGACCCTTTACGCCTCTCTTGCGTACCTCGATAATACCCCGAGGACAGGCACGGGCGCAAGCACCACATCCACCACAGATGTCGATATCTACAACGGGCAGGTGGGTGACGGGGTCAATCGATATAGCACCGAGGCTGCACACCGATACACAGTCGCCACAACCCAAGCATCCGTATGCGCAGCCGGTTTCGCCGGCGTATAGGCTGTTGGCTATGGCACAGTTGGTTGCACCCTCGTATGTGTTGATGCGAGGGCGATTTTCGCAAGAGCCGTTACAGCGTACTACGGCTACTCGTGGAGTTGCCTCGACAGCCTCCATTCCCAACAAATCGGCTATTTGTTTCATTACGGCATTGCCTCCTACGGGGCATAACATACCCTCGAGCGATGAGGCTCGCACGCACGACTCGGCAAAGTTGCGACATCCGGCCTTGCCACAGCCACCACAGTTGGCTCCCGGCAATAGGCTTTCCACTTGGTCGATGCGAGGATCTTCTTCTACCTTAAATCGTTGTGCTATAGCATAGAGTATCAGTGCCGATATGGCACCGATAACGGCAAGCGTGATGATAGAGAGTGTGATAAGATTCATATTTCTTGTTGTTTATTGTCGTTTATGTATGTAAAAGAGGAATACTTGTTGCATCCTCTTGCGAAAGCACGCCAAGACGATGTAGTAGGGAATGAGTACTGCCAAGGCTGCTATACCTCCCACAGCCTCGTTGTGGGTACAGTGCGATACAATAAGTAGCGTAAGTAGCGATATGACCAACGGAATAACCACCGACAGGGTCAGTGCCTTGTACCCCAGCGATGTACGACCATACACTACCACGTTGTCGCCTGTGCGTAGGGTGGTGTCGGTCGATAGGGCTTCTATCAATTTTTCTTTACTCTCGGCGGCTGTACATAACTTGGCAGCGTGACACGATGCGCAGGCCGACTGTTGTTCTATCTTTACCAAGAACTTGTCATCGGCTATTTGCGATATAATGACACCGTTATGTTCTATATATTTACCCATATCTTCCTATTGCGTAATGACCTGTATAACTGTTTCTATGCCAATGCTTATTGCGCTGCGATAGAGTCATTTATTTCGTTACTTATGCGACGATGTTTGTCGTACGTTTTTGTGCCGAAATATTTGGTATATAATGTTTTGTACTCCTCTGTTTCTTGTATTTGTGTGAGCCACGAATCGATGCTGTCGCGCAGTACGGGGCTGTCTTTGCGCAATGTCCACGACATAAACTGTGTGAAACTTATGTCGGTTCTATAATCGATGTTGTCGTAGTCGGCTGCTATAACGGTGGCTTTTGCCTCATCGCATACGGCATAGTCTATCTCGCCTGTGGCAACAAGTATAATGAGTTGTTCGGCTCCATAGTCGGGCAACTCCTTGATGTGTATCGTACTGCCTATCTCGTGAGCAAGATTTTCGATACGCAAGCGAGTAGGAGCATCTTGGGCTATATGCAGCGTACAGTCGGCCAAGTCGAGTTGATTGCGAATGGCTACATTGCCACTGTTGTCGGTACGTTGTATCAATACTTGCTTGTTGAGCAGCAGGGGCTTGGTAAAGATGTATTCCTGCTTGTTCTCGGTTGTAATGGGTATCTGTTGGGCTATTACATCGTATGTGCCGTGATTGAGCAGGTCGAGGCTTTTGGATAACCCTGTTTCGGGGTGTATATCTATCTCTATGTTGGCTTGTCGGCTCAACATCTGCAAGAGTTCGTAGTCAAACCCACTTACGCTATCGCCCTGAATGTGGTAGGATAGGGGCGAAAAATCGACGGCAACACTCATAACGCCTCGCGCTGCTATGTCGGCGTAGTCGCGTGGCTTGCTGCTCACGTTGTTGCGTAGAACAAGGTGAGTTGCTACAAACAGCAATAGAATGATTGTCGCTGTGATACCTATGAAAACTGTCTTGTTTCGGAGCATAAGTTTGTGTTAGTTGGCAAAATCTACCGATATACCCAATTGAAACAATCCCGGATTGAGGGGGTAATGTGGTATGGAGAAGTAGTTGTTACCTCCCAGCCAGCCATAGTTCATATGTGAATATAATAGGTAGAAACGTGCTTTCTTGAATTTTACATTGACGTAGGCGTTCATAAAGGGGTAGTTACCTATCTCAACCTCATCTTGGTTGTAACGGGCAAGGAGTGCCGGCTGGTATGCCGGTGCATTGAATGCCGAGTACCAATTGCAATCTACGCCAAGTTGTATGTGCATAACTTTTACAATAGGGAAGAGGATGTAAAGATTGCCATACAGGCTGAACTCGGGTAGGGGGAGTACCTTCGGGTTGGATGTGAATTGGTATGTGCCGGCCAAGTCGAGGTGGAAAATACCTGCTTTGAAGTTTTGGCGCAGTGTGGCACTTATTATCTGTATGTTGCCACTCTCTTGTTGTGGCGTACAGTTGTTGTCGAAATATACATAGTTCTGCAAGTTCTCAAATCCGGCTTGGATGTAAGTGCCCGTTTTGGGGAACGATATATCGCCTCCTATGCGCAGACGACGTATCTTGCCGAAGTTGTTGTCCCACATAAAGTGGTTCGATACATACTTCTGATAGAAGAACGAAGGCTCGCTGTTCTTAAACATTACATTGGCATTGATGCTCAATGAGTCTTTCCACAATGGAATGCGAGTACCTATAGTACCTGTTATGTCAACATCGCCCAACACCGAGCCTACAAGTCCCACACGAGCATCGGCCTCATAGGTAAGCCACGAGCCTTGACGTTTCCACAATTGACCACCCACCCATAGGGTGTGGTCGGTATTGTAGCCGGCGATGTGATAATCGGGGTGTACCGATAGGTGTGGTGCCAATTGTGTGCCGGGCTTGATAGTATCTGTTATTTGCTTATACTCGCGCACCTGATAGGTTACATACGCACCTATACCCATAGGGAAGTATTTGCTCAACCCTTCGTGTATCGATATACCCACCGTATTGGCAAGTGCCCAATACTCCGATGCCTCGTTGGTGCCATACTTCGACAGATAGGTGTTACGGAAGTAGGTCGTATCCTCCGACACCTTGTTGTTGACAAAACGGTGCTTGGCATCTTCGTAAGTGAGCGTGTGAATGATGCTCGATACTGCCACAAACTTATCTACCACAGTGGTATCATCGACAGCCTCCTCTTTGTAGTAACCCAAGTTGTAGCGATGTGTAACGTACAAGTCTTTACCACGCAAGCGTGTGTAGGCATCCGATAGTTTGACGGGGATGGTTCGAGGGTCAACCTTCGTTTCGCCTGCCTGCATCGATGCCGGGTCGAGAATGTAGTTGTCATCGGCTATACCACCGTTTTCCTCCGATACATAATTGTAGTTGTTGAATGCGGCTTGTATTTGGTAGCGTTCGCCTATGTAACTGCCAAACAATCGATATGAAAACTCTCTGTCGGCTTGTCGCGAATATTGTCCGCGACCTGTCACGAGGTTTATTCCTCCTCCCAACTCTATTTGCTTATTGATATTGGCCGAGAACGTAGCCGATAGGTCATCTTGTGCCGTTTCGCCCGAACTGCCCGAGTGATAGGCCACTTGTGTAAAGGGCAACCGCGTATTATACCACTCGAAGTTGGCAGGGTTGCGCATCCAGCGAGCAAAGGCATCTTTAAAGAAAAAAATGTCATTCTCGGGGCGTTCAAAGTAGATGTTATTGAATCCCGGTGCGCGCAAGTTGCCGGTGGTACTGTACGACAGTGATGTGGCGTTGGGAATATCGGTTTGATAAAAATTGAGTTGCAAGGTGTCGAGGGAAACTCTGTAACGCTCGCCCAATGGTAACGTATTGCGCCAAGCCATAGGCTCGGGTTTGGGTATAGAGTCGCGTGTTGTCGATGCCGGCGATTGCGATTGAGGTTGCTGTGCCGAGGCAAGGAAACTTATCAGGACTAACAATATGGCTGCTACTCTATATCTCATTGAGGTGCAAAGATAGTATAAATATGCTATACTTCTTGTTATTAGAGGTTATTTTGTGTTTACATCTGCTGTGAAGTATTGCCTATTCACAAAACTTTATAACACCTTCATCAAGTTCTTCGATACGGGTAAGCGACTCTACGCGAATACCTCTCTCGCGCAACTTATTGCCTCCTCCTTGAAACACCTTTTCTATCAATATTCCTATACCCACCAGCGTTGCCCCCGACTGCTCCACTATCTCGCACAACGCCTCGGCGGCACTGCCGTATGCCAAGAAATCGTCGATGCACAACACTCTGTCGCCTTTTTTTATGTAGTCGCGATTGACTATAATAGAGTAATCGGTGTCCTTGGTAAACGAGTGAACACTGCTTACCAACGGATTTTCCATTGTCTTGGGCAGGCTCTTCTTGGCAAATACCACAGGAATACCCATACAATAACCCGTCATAACGGCAGGTGCTATACCACTTGCCTCAATGGTAAGAATCTTATTTACACGCCCGTACGAAAATCGGCGAGCAAACTCCACCCCAATAGCCATAAGCAACTGTGGGTCGAGTTGATGATTGATAAAATTATCTACTCTTAGTACCTCTTTCGACAGGCTTTTACCATCGCGCAAGATGCGTTGTTTCAGTAACTCCATAACAATCCCCTTTAGTGCTACAAAATTAGTAAAAATTTTTGTCCCATTATACAGCCGACGGCTCAATAAAGCGACACCCTACGCGATTCGCATCGGGTAGGGTGTCATTGCATGAGGATTAACATTTATTAACTTAAGGTTCCATTACTACTCTAAAGCCATAGAAGCAGTTGCTTGCTACGGTTTTGTTGAAATTTCGGTGTGTTACGCGACATTCGTTGGGGGTGTTGTTGAAACTGCCACCTCGCAGCACCTTGAATTCACCCGACTTGGGACCTAACGGATTACTTGTCGAGAAACTGAGTACCTGCCTCGGGTACTTATCGTACCAGTCGCTACACCACTCATACACATTGCCACTCATATCGTGTATGCCGAGGAAGTTGGGCATCTTACTACCCACAGGTTGGGTGGTGTTGCTATTGCCTCCGTATATAGCCACCATTTCGATGCTGCGGCTACCACTATATACGGGTGCTATTCTTGCTTTTTCATCCGAGCGTGTTTGTTTCTTTCCTCCTCGGGCTGCAAATTCCCATTCGGCTTCAGTGGGGAGTCGGTATCTGCGACCGGTCATCGCACTTAATCTTTCGCAGAACTCGCGAGCATCTTCCCAACTTACATAGTACATAGGAAAGTCATCGCCTACACCTGCCAACCTTGTTTCGCCGGCCATATTCATTTGTTGTTCGATGGTAGTACCCATCACCTTTTGCCATTGCGATTGAGTAACTTCGTAAACGCCTATGTAGTAGTTGTTCAGATCGACCGAGTGTACAGGCGATTCGTTCTTGACGCCGTACTCTTTGCTACCCATTTTATACTCGCCTCTCTCTACAAGGACAAATTTCATATTTACACCCATACCGGTTTCGGTATATTCAAGTTCCAATTGGTTTCTGCCTCTACTACTGCTTCTTCTGTCCGATTCTTGAGGTTGAGCCGATTGGTTTTGAGTGTAATTATATCCGTTATTGGAGTTGTTGTAAATATTGTTATTCTTATTGTTGTAAGAATTGCCTCCCACTCTCGAGCCTTGTCGGTTGCTGCTGTAATATGATTGAGCGTTGGGGTTGAATAGTAGGTTGGCCAATTTTTGGCAACTTGCACCAATCTCCTCGGCACTTGTGGGGCTTTGCACGTTGGTGGTTTGTTCAAGTTTGGCATTCTCTACATTCAATATAGTGGCTGTAATGAAGATGTTTTCTTCATCAATCTTGGCAACTTCGGCTACAAGAATATATGCGGCTCCGGTCATCTCTCCCAATTTCTTGATTTGTTCGTCGTTTACCATACCGGTACGTTGAAAGTCGTGTTCGCCCAAGATTGAGGCTATATTTACACGGTCGTAACCTTCGTAACCCGGTGTGTTGGTAATCGCGTATGCAAGGCTGCTTCGCACCATCAACTCTATACCGTAACCAATAGTTCCTTCTCTATCTACCGTTTCAAGAATGGCTACCTTCTTCACATCATCGTTGTTTTGGGCTTTCAGTGGAGTAGCCAACAAGGTAGTTAAGAGTAGTGTAAGTAAAATAAAATTAATTCTCATAGCGTAATAATAAGATTTTGTTTAGTGTTATATGTAGTACATTTATTCATTGATATATTCCTTGAGTAAGTCACTCAAGCGACTGCTCAATTGCTTGTAGGCAGCCTTGGCAGCCTCGGTATAGTTGAATGTGTGACCGTCTTTTACACTTATCTGGTCTTCACATACGCGTTGATTGGTTGCTGTCTTATATATTGTTATGCGCGACTCGACGTAGGCAAAGTATGTGCTGAATTGTCCTGCCGATACTTGGTTGTATTCGCGCGCAAATGATTCTATGCGTATTACCCAATCGGCTGTTTCGGGGCTGTTTACAAAGTTGCACCCTTGTTTCGATAGTATGCCTTTCAACTCTTTTTCGAGTTTGGGATATGTCGAGCCGAAGAGGTCCGATTTGCACTCTATAAATATTGTTGTACCGTGTATCAACTCGGCAACCATCTGTTTCAGTTGTTTGTTCAGGGCATTTACACGGCTGTTGTCCTCTTGCAGTTGTTGTGTGGGCAACTCGTAGAAGTTGAGCCAGAACAGTGGCTCGTCGCATTGCTCTATAAGGGGTAATGCATTCTTTTGCAGTTCTTCACCGGCCTTGGCTTTGAAGCCCATTTCGATGTAGATATTGGCTGTTTTTATAACATTCTCGATGTTGTTGATGGTCATCTGCAACTTGTTGCGATAGAATTGTCGTGCCGCACTCTTGTCGATATAGGCAATGGCATATCCTTCGCGCGTCTTGGCGTTGTAGATGGTCTTATTCTCTACCAATTCAAGTTCGACATCGGTCGAGAAAGTTGTTGTCGAGGCATATCGCTTGCTCACGTTGCCGTTTTCGGCATACTTGCTCATCGCGGCCTCATCCTTGATTCTTACCTCTACTCTTCGGGCAAGTCCTGCAAAGGCATTCTCAAGCAGACGTTTCTTGAAGTCGGTTTCCGAGAGGTTATAAGTATTATGGTCACTCTGCACATCGTACAAATATCCGTCGGAACAGATATACACCCATTCCGGCGGGCATTGTTGTGATGTTGCTACTATTGCAATACTGCTGAAGAGTATAGTAAGAAGCAGGTTTTTCATATTATTCAAACATTAATTTTGCTTTGCAGCCTCCATAATGGCTTTGTTACGTTCTATAAAGTCATCCAATTGTTCTTTGGTAAGGTTGTCGGGTCGATAACTGCCGGCTTCATTGATAAGTTGTTGGTAGCGATCGCCTCTTATACCCACCTTGGCAGTGACGTCATACATTCGTGTCGAGGGGCTGTACTCGATAATTACATCGCCAAAAGGCTCACAGCCGCGACTGATGCTTATGCTCACTTGTTCCCAATAAGATTTCAAGGCCTTTTCTACAACTCCGTCGTTGCCCAATGTACCACGACTTGCATTGTCGTTTACGGCCTGATTGAGTGTACGCGATATTGTTGCGTATGCTTCGCGTTGTGCAAATTCTATGGCTGTTTGTTTGTCGTTCGACTTGTTTGTTCCGGCAAACCACACATAAGGCACTTTCTCAATCTTGGTGCCATCTTCGCTGAGCGATTCTACCATTTCGATACCTTTTATCTTGGTTGTGGCTTGTTTTATTTTCTCGCCTTCAAGACTCTCTATCTTCTTGATAGATGTTTCAGTTGTTACCTTTTTTGCTGCGCAAGAAGTCAGGATAAATAGACTCAAGGTTAAAATCAATAATTTTTTCATCTCTTATATTTTTTGTGGTTAGTATTGTATGTTTTTAAAATTCTATACCCAAGCGAGCACCAATAGTCCATTCACCACCGTAGTGCCTATCTCTAAAGTTGCAGTACGGCGTTATGTTAAAGGCAATCTTAGAGGATGCCACTATACGTGCGCCTAAATATCCACCTGCAATAAATCCGGGGTAAATATAACTGCTTTCGTAGTCGTAAAAACTCCTTGTTTCATAATTGTAAACTTCTTCCCACAGGTTGCAAGAATAAATTGCTAGACCTACTTTTGCTCCATAGGTAAATTGTATTCTGCTTCTTCCCACATTACCTTTGAATGTTGCAAAGAGATCAAAGTTTGATTCGCGATGATACTTATAGTAATGATCACCACCCTCCAAATTATAATAATATTCGTTGCTACCATATCCGAATCCTACACCAATAAAAGCGTGGTGATTGATTTGATAACCGTGTGTGGTAGATATACTATATGCGAAGTAGCCATCATATGGTTCTGCTCCTAATTCAACATCCACAAAACCGGCATATCCTTTTTTTGCTGACCATCGGGTGTCAATGGCTTTCATTTTTCGCTCTTTCTCCTCTTTTTTCAATCTCTCTTTTTCTTCTTTTTCTCTCTGCTTTTGTTCTCTTATGGCTATTTCATCTTCGTGTTCTATCTTTTCTATTTCACTTTCGGTAAAGATGAGTGTTCTATTATCCTCGGTTACGAATACAACCTTTTCGCCGGGTATGTGTTCGGTAATTCTACCACGTTCTACATATCCGTTCTTGAGGTACACTACGTCGCGTGCTGTGGCTGCACATAGGCTTATTACAGCCACCATAATTGTAAGGAGAAGTTTTTTCATAATAATTGGTGTTTTTGTGTGTGATTCTGTTTATAGTTTGAGATATATTTCCCAACTGCAAAAATAAGCAAAAGAATATTTACCCCCCCTAATAAATGCTAAACATTGTTAATGTGTAAACTATTTCGTTTTACACCGAGCATAAAAAAACTGTGTGCTAACAAAAGTTGGCACACAGTCGCTTGATTTATATTATGTTAAGTAGATTTTTATTTATACAAGAATCGGCGAATACTGCGTTTGGGGGTTTTCTCAAACTCTTCGTCGCGCATTTCAAATCGGGTTATTTGCGAGTAAGATGCAAGCATCTTGTTCAGTGCAGCGCGATTGTTGTTTATCAACTCTTTAACTGCCTCGGCATCGATGCCGTCTTGCTTGGCTTTATCGAAGTCGGGCACAATGAGGGCTACCAACTTGTCTTCACGATCTACCACCAACGACTCGGCTACATAGGGCAGGTTGTTGATTTTGTCTTCTATCTCTTCGGGGTAGATGTTTTGTCCCGAAGGGCCGAGTATGAGGTTTTTGTTACGGCCTTTGATGTATAGGAAGCCGTCTTTGTCGAATATGCACAAGTCGCCGGTATTCATCCAGCCGTCCTTAAATGTCGAGTCGGTTGCTTCTTGATTCTTGTAGTAGCCGAGCATTGTGTTTGAGCCTTTTACCCACAATTCGCCTACATCTTCGCCATCGTGCAGTGGCACGATGCGTGCCTCCATACGATCTACTATCTTACCACACGAGGCCTTGCGTATCTCGTACCAAGGGGCGTAGGCTATAAGTGGGGCGCACTCGGTCATACCGTATCCTACGGTATAGGGGAATTTCATACGGCGTAGCAAGTCCTCTATATCGCCGTTGAGGGCTGCACCACCCAGCACTATCATTTCCAACTGTCCACCAAAGGCTGCGATAAGTTGTTTGCGTACTTTCGACAGGATGAGGTTTGACACACCGGGTATGTGCATCAAGAAGTTGAGCAGAGGCTTTTGCAATGTGGGCAGTACCTTCGAGCGAATAATCTTCTCGAGGATGAGGGGTACTGCGATGATGAGTTTGGGTTGTACTTGTGCAAATGCTCCCATCAGAATCTTGGGTGAGGGAGTCTTGCCCAAGAAATATACATAACAGCCTTTGCACAAGGGGAATAGCATCTCGATGGCGAGGCCATACATATGTGCCAAGGGTAGCATATTTATCATACCGTCGTCGGCCTTGAGGTAGGTGATGTTGTCTATGGCAAATCGCACGTTCGACCACAATGCGCGATAGGGCAACACTACGCCTTTCGAGAAGCCTGTTGAGCCCGATGTGTAGTTGATAAGGGCTATCTCCTCGGGTTGTTCCTTGTGGAATACAAGGTCGTTGATGCCAAAGTTGGGATATTTCTCGGCAAAGGTTTTATCTAATTCGCTACAGAATTTTATTACTTTCTCCTCTTTGCTATAAACGGGAGTGAAATCGCCCAATTGCATTACAACTTCCAACGCCGGCATTTCGTTGAGCGATATGGCATTGAGTACGGCATCGTCGAGCCAAAGGATACGTGCATCGGAGTGGTTGACAATGTTGTGAATGCTTTCGGCCTTAAAGTCGTTGAGGATGGGTACGGGTACGGCTCCGTAGGTGATGGCTGCCAAGAATGCCATTGACCAGTTGGCCGAGTTCTTGCCACACAAGGCTATCTTGTCTTGTGGCTTTATGCCGGCTTCCTGCAACAGCAAGTGTAGTTTTACTATTTGTTGTGCAGCCTCGCCATAAGTGAGGGGAGTTTTACCTAAATCGCACAATGCTTTGTGGTCCCAGTTTTTGCTGAAACTTTCGTGGAGCAATTGGTTTAATGATTCACTCATACTATTTATTATTTATGTGTTATAACAACTTTCGATGCGCATCGGAATGATGCCTTGATACAACCGTTTTATTGGTTGTTTTATACAACTATTGAAAATCGCAACAAAAGTAGTCATTTAAATTTAAAATAACAAACGGATGCTTAAAAAATGTTTTACTGTGAAGAAATGGGGGGTTGATGGCGAACGGCAATTGGGTGATTGGTAATAAGCAACATATACCTTATTGCTAATGTGTTTATGTCGAGGGTTACCCTTTGCGTAGCGTGAAGAGTATATCTAATCCACCACCTTGGGCATTTTTGGCCATAATCTCGCCGTTGTGGAACATTACTGCGTTCTTGACAATGGCAAGCCCCAAACCGGTGCCTCCGAGTTTGCGCGAACGACCCTTGTCCACTCGGTAGAAACGTTCAAAGAGGCGTTGCAAGTGTACCTCCTCTACACCCACGCCATTGTCGGCAAATGAAATGTAGTAGTGCTTGTCATCTACCATATAGCAGTCGATGAGTATCTTGCTGCCTTCGCCGGCGTAGGCAATGGCGTTGTCGATGAGGTTGCGAAAGATGGAGTAGAGCAGCGAATGGTTGCCCATAAGTGGCATAGGCGTTGTGATACCTTGCGTGTCGATGTGCATCGACTTATTCTCAAGTGCTGTAGCCGACTCGGTGATGGCGTCTTTGATAATAACCGACAGGTCGAGTTCCTGACGGTCGAATATGTCGGACGTTTCGTCGAGGCGATTGAGCATCGATATATCGTTGAGCAGGTCCGATAGGCGACGTGCTTGGGCGTAACTTCGTTCTATAAAGAGGGTCTGTTTCTCATTATCGAGCGTATCGGTTGTGAGTATTGTTTCCAAGTAGCCTCGTATGCTGCTTACAGGGGTTTTCAGTTCGTGTGCAATATTCTGTGTAAGTTGTTTTTTCAGCAAGTCCTCGCGCTCCCTCTCGGTATTGTCGAAGATGGATATCTCGAATGAGTTGTCGTGGAATAGAATGCCCTTGACTATAAACAACTTGCCGTTCTTGTTGATGCGAATTTGTTTCGATGCTGTGTTGCCGTCGTTGCTGATGAGGGGGAAGGGTCGGTTGACAAAGTTGATAATGTCGCTCAACAGTGGTTCGGAGAATATAAGATTCAAGTCGCTGTCGATAGTCTTGTCGGTAATGTGGTTGATGTATTGTATAAAGAGGTTGTTCGATACAATCATCTGCTTGTTGTGCTTGAATATGGCAATACCCTCGCGCGACGTTTGTATGTGAGCCAATAGTTTTTCTTCCTCAAGGGCAAGGGCTTCGCGGGCTTGTCGCAGGGCTTCGTAGGCACTACGCAGGTTTTGTGTGATGTGGCTCAGCATATCGTTGGCAATGCTGGTCGAGTGGCGTATAGGCTTGTTCTGCTCGGCCGCTTGCACAAGTTCGTCGAGTTCCGATATCGACCTACCCAGCAAATGACAAAATATGAAGAGTGCTATAATGAACAGCAAGGCTACGCCTATGAGTATGTAGCCAAAGTGATAATCGACGTGTAGTATAGCCGACAGGGTTTCGTCGTAGGGCATCGACGACCGTATGATGTAATTGTTGTGTTGCAATGCAGCATAGAAGTAGGTGTTGTTCATCGTTTCGGAGTAACGTGTCGAGTAGGCCTTCTCGCTGCCTGCTATGGCTGCAACGATTTCGGGGCGATTGAGGTGCGATGTCGCTATATGCTTATCGACACTGTTATCCAATATTACTCTGCCACTTGCTATGTCGATGAGTGTGAGGCGATAGGGGTAGTGACTGAAGATGGTGATGATGCTGTCGTTGTCGAAATCACAACTGTCGGGCAGCAGCCTTGCAACGTGCCTGTTGTGTTCTTGCAGCAGGCTGTTGAGGTTGTTGCGACGGATATTCCTCTCTTGCACATATTGCAAAGAGACAGCAATGGCTACGAAAACGATGAAAAGTCCACTGATTGTGAAAAAAAGACTTTTATGAAACGGTATGTCAAATCGTCGTCTGGCCATTCTGTATCTTTTATTGTAGGCTTATTGTTCAAAACAGTATCCGTATCCCAAGCGAGTAACGATGCACTTGCCATATTCGCCTATCTTCTTGCGCAGGCGTGTTATGTTCACATCGATGGTACGGTCGAGCACATATACCTCATCGCTCCACACTTGTGCCAATATTTCCTCACGCGAGAATACTTGTCGTGGATGCTCAAGCAACAGTCGCAATATCTCAAACTCCTTTTTGGTAAGAGCAGCATCTACGTTGTCGATGTAGCACTTCTTGCTGCGCAGGTCTATGCTTAATGTTTCGTAACGCAACTCGTTCTTAATCTCTTCTTCGACTATTGTCGTGCGACGCAGTATAGCCTTCACACGTGCTTGTACCTCGCGTATCGAGAATGGCTTGGCTATGTAGTCGTCGCCTCCGATGTTAAATCCGGTAAGTTTGTCGTTCTCGCTGTCGCGAGCAGTGAGGAATATGATAGGTATATGCTTCAGATGCTCAGACTTGCGAATGATAGATGCCATCTTGAATCCACTTATCTCGCCCATCATTACATCGAGTAATATCAAGTTATACACTTGCAGGTCGAGTGCCAAAGCCTCCTCGGCCGAGTGTGCTGTATCTACAATATATCCCTCGGTTTCGAGGTTGAATTTCAAGATTTCGCACAAATCCTCCTCGTCGTCGGTAACCAAAATACGGTATTCGTTCATATCTTTATTTATTGGTACTGCTGCAAAGTTGCAAAATTTGTGTTACAATCGTATGACAAATATGCTGTGTTTATGCTATATGATGGCAAAAGGTAGCGTGTAAATTGCCTCCGAGTGGGTAACTTGATATTTTATATTGCAAAATTAAGTATTAATCGAAATTTTCTCTCTATTTTTGGGTATAAATTTTTTATGACTGATGAAACGTTATTTGTTCCTCCCATTTATTATGGTGTTGATGTCGTTGTCGGCGGCATCGGCTACCGAGCGATATGAGATTGAGAGAGAGTTGCCCCTCTATTTCGAGCAGTTGCGTCAGGAACTGCAATACCCCGATGCGTGGGGCAACAGCGAAATGACCGATTATAACGAGTGGCGTGAATATGCGCGCGATATATTGTTGCAACGCCTGCAATATACCCCCGATGACACCCCCTACGACTATCGGGTGATAGCCACCGAACAGCGTGCCGGCTACAAGGCGCATCGCATCGAACTCAATATCAACGCTATGTGCGCATACCGGCCTATCTGCTTATCCCCGACGGTGAGGGAGAGCATCCGGCTGTGGTGTTGTTGCACGACCACGGTGCCAAATTTGATATCGGAAAAGAGAAAAATATTCGCCCCTTTGCTACCGATACTGCCACCCTTGCCATAGCCAATGCTTGGGTCGATAAGTGTTATGATGGTATATACACAGGTGACTATCTGGCTCAAAATGGGTATGTGGTGTTGGCTATCGATGCCCTCTTTTGGGGCGAACGGGGTAGGAAAGAGGGGAGTCGTTACGACTCGCAACAAGCCCTGTCGGCCAAATGTTACAACTCGGACGCTCGTGGTGTGGTATGATAGTGAGCGACGATAGGCGCAGTGTCGATTTCC
>JAFXIZ010000007.1 GCA_017532725.1 Bacteroidaceae bacterium | reverse complement strand
TAACACAATCTCGTCCTCAGACTCTCTTTCAAATATAGTTTCATCTAAGTTCGATGTATGCTTGTCCATTTGTTGCAATTGGGCAATAACACCTTGCATAAAGTTGAGCAACGATTGTTCGTTGGCTTGCTTTTGAAATGTCGAGATTATATCATTGGCAGTGTATTTCATTTGCTTATTCTCTAATAGCCCGATGATGCTTTGCAGTCGTTTAATGTCCCAATTTATTTGTTCTTGAATGTTTTTAAGATAGTTATGTCGGCTGCTGTTGGTGCCGGTTATTGTATTGTTATGCTCGTTCCACTCTTGCGTAAGGAGTCGGTAATGCGTCTTTAACTGGCGAATTACCCGATTGTGAATGATTTGATAATAGATTGCACCCTCTTTGTTCTCATTTGTCGAGGGTCGAAACTTTACCTTGATACTTGCCATAGGCTCACGGTTTTGATATCTTGTTTGGGTTATCCTTTGGCTACTGTTTATATGTCTTAATTGCAATTTTTAGGTGTTTTTTTATAAAAAAAAAAGTACTGCCCGAGCGATTGTCGGGCAGTACTTCGTATAGTGTGTAAATGATAGATTATCGCAAGACTGCTTTTTCTACTGTTGAGCCGTTTACTACTATGTATAGGCCTGCTGTGGGGGCTGTGATGCTGTTTTGACCTTTTGCTACCAGCACGCCTTGTGTGTTGTATAGCATAATATCACCTGTGGCAGTAACGGTGAGGTGGTTGTAGGTAATGTCCGATGCTGTTTCGATGGCATCGATGGCTGTGTTGGGCTTGATGTAGCCTATCACGCCGTTGCGATCGTAGATGGCATAGTTTTCATATACGAGGTCGGCTGTTTGGTTGCCGTTTCCACCATTACCGTTGTTGAAGATAATCATAGGTTGCGACAAGTTGTCGGTGGTAGTGAAGGTGAACTTCCAATATTCGGTACCGTCAACGGTTGTTTTCGACATAGATTGTCCAGGCCAAGTGCCACCGGTGTAGTTCTTGTTGTTGTTGCCGGCATCCCATATCCAAGTCATTACCGACGACCATACGGGCGAGCCATTGTCCTTGAAATATACTACATAATTGCCGTCGGCAGGTGTTTCGGGGGTGTCGGGTGCTTCGGGGTCGGGTGTATCGGGAACATCGGGGGTGGGGATGTTTTCGATGTCGCGCATATGACCTATTGAGGCGAGGTTGTATGTAAAGTTGTCGATGTCGTCTTTCTCGTGTGTGGTCGATGAGTCAGAACCGTAGTCGCCAAACACGTTGTCGAGTACTGTGGGGTCGTGAGGCATACAGTCGATACCCGACTCGCCGCGAGTGGCTATCACGCGACAGCCTATACCGTATGTTTCGAGCCATTCGCGATTGATGCCAAGTACCGACAAGGGTATCTTTATTTCGTAGAATGAATCGTACTTGGTGTTGTGCGATTTCCCGGTATATTCGGCCGACATCAGGTTTTCGTAGTTTTCGCTGTCATACACTACGGTAACATCGCTGGCGTTGGTCTTTTGACGCCACAAATGAGAGGGTTGGAATCCCTCTTTCATCTTGTAACTTATGCCGTTGTTCTTGAAGAGCAGACAACCATTCGAGTAGTTGGTATTACCGGCATTATCAACGGCCTTGAACAGTGCCGGCTCACCCAAACCTACCTTGCCACTCATAAGCAACAAGTGATCGACGTGTGAGGTGAATTGCAAGCGTTGTCCTACGCCCCATATTCCATTGCCGTCGGTAACTTTGCCCGAGAGCGATACCGAGTTGGGGTTGACACTCAATGCTACAGCCAAGGGTACATCGAGTACACGACCACCGTCGCTCAAGGGGCCGTCGCCTTCGCGAGCCCACACATCGGTGGTGTTGCACATTTGCCAAGCGATATACAAGTTGCTGTCGTCCCACGCTGCGTAGAGTGCATAGATATCGAGTACACAGTTTTCGTGTCCTCCCTTGAATGCTGTGGCTACGTCGTTGGCACCTCCGGTCGATATTATCATCGATTCGTTCCAGTCGCTAAATTCACCATCTATTGTGATAGATGCTGCTTGGCCTACTGCTTCATTGGCATTGGTTGAGTAGTAGGCTCTCTCTTCTACATTTTGCGCTTGTGCGCACATTACCGATGCAGACATTATTGCTGCAAGGAGTAGATTCATTGGTTTCATATATAACTATTTAAGGTTGAATGTTTGGGCAAAATTAATTATTTAAACATCAGCAACCCAACCACATAAATCACTCCTTGCAAAAATATTGCGCAAACGATTGCTGTTACACCTCCTCCTCGGGATACAGCAGTGCTTCGTTGCCGGTGGGGCGCAGGTCGAATGCCCAAAATATGAGGCTGATGCCCCAATATATAAACGAAATGCCTATGAGAAGGTCTATTGCTACCATTGCCGAGAATGGCGATATGAAGAATAGGGCTGCAATGATAATTTGCAACAAGCCGTTGATAAGGTAGAGCCACCAAGTGTGGTGATGCGCCATCGAAACAAATGCCGATATAAGGCTGGCAACTCCCTTATAGAGAAATACGAAGGCAAAGAAGTAGGGCAGTATCATTGCACTGAAACCGATGTTGCCCAGCATCATAAATCCTATGAAGATATCAATTATGCCTCCAGCCAGCCACCAGCCCCAGCCCGGTGTGTGACGCGATGTGTTGAAGGTAATGATTAATTGCACAACACCTACCAAGATAAGCATCCATAGCAACACTGTCGTGATGGTAAAATAACCTATCGTTGGCGAGAAAAGAAACCAACATCCACAAGGAATGAGCAGAATGCCGGGCAGCAGTATTGTCCACCAATACTTGGTCTTGCCCCAGAAAAATTTGTTTATATTATCCATATTATCACAATTTTTTGGTTTATATGATAACAAGGAACGGACAATAAGGTTTGACAAACGGTGGTCAGAAGTGCAGATAAAAATCGCCGGTAAGCGCTATATACTCTTGTGAATACTCCCCTTGTGCATCGTGAATGGTGAGTGTGTCGTTGAGGCAAGGGGCATAATAGTTACGCCTCCATTCGCACAATGCTCGTTTGGGGGCTTTGCGTGCAGTGGTGCGTACTTGGGTGTAGCGCGATGCCCCCCAGCCATATACCATTGCTATGTCGTTGACGTGTCGATATAGCATATCGGGTATGACAAGCGACAATGTGCCTTGTGGGTGCAGTATATGGCGCGACAGGTCGAATATGTGGTCGTAATTGAGCGAGGTGGTGTGGCGTGCCGTGGTGCGAGCCTCATCGGGCGATAACAACGACTGTTCGAAGTAGGGTGGGTTGGATAATATGGCTGCATAACGTTGCTCGGTGTCGGCAGCCCACACAGTAAAGTCGCTGTTGACAATTTTTATTCTATCGCACCAATGGCTGTTTGACACATTTTGGCGTGCTTGTTGTGCCGCTTTCTCATCTATCTCAACGCCTGTTATGCGTGCTTGGGGTGCGCGTTGGGCTGCCATAAGCGACAGTATGCCCGTTCCGGCTCCTATGTCGAGTATATTGCCTTCCTCGGGCAATGACGCCCACGCGCCCAATAGCACACCATCGGTGCCTACCTTCATCGCGCAGTCGCCCTGACGTATCTCGAATTGTTTGAAGCAAAATACTTTCTCGGTCATAATGTCTTACTCACCCTGTAATTTTGTTGCAAAGTAAGCAAAAATTAGATTATCTACGCCTCTTTGCGCTCATAAATAATCTTTGGCACGCTACTTGTATAATATAGTATTGCAAGAAAAACCTTGCCTATTATTGTCATATTTGTCAGTTTACTGTCAAATTGGCAACTGTGTAACCATAACAACTAAAGATACTGAAATATATGTTTTGTGATAACGACGAAAAATCATCTCCTATTATGCCGATATTTGCCGAGATAAATGCTCCGTTTGATGAAGAAGAGGTAACAAACGTTAATACCGAAGACCTACCCATACTCACGCTACGCAATATGGTGTTATTTCCGGGTGTGGCTATGCCCGTATTGATAGGTCGTAAAAAGACATTGCGCCTTGTCAAGGATGCGCAGCGCAAGCGTATGCCCATAGGTGTGGCTTGTCAGATTGATGCCGATGTTGAAGATCCCACTGTCGATGACCTCTATTCAATAGGTGTTGTTGCCGAGGTTATCAAGGTGCTTGAGATGCCCGATGATACCACAACGGTGATATTGCAGGGTAAGCGTCGTATGGCCTTGGGCAAGCAGACTGCCGATGAGCCTTATATGCGTGCATCTGTTGAGATGCTCAAGGATACTGCTCCTCGCACCAATGACAAGGAGTATGAGGCACTGATGCTGTCTATCAAGGAGTTGATGATAAAGATGTTGCGCACCGTTGGCGACTCGGGTAAGGAGATGGCTTTTGCTGTCAACAATATCGACAATGGTACATACTTGACCAACTTTGTTTGCTGTAACTCGCCCATTGAGGCATCCGAGAAGCAGACTCTGCTCGATGTTGGCAGTGTTAAGAAACGTGCATTCAAGTTGTTTGAGATATTGAGCCGTGAAGCCCAACTGATAGATATTAAGGCCGACATACAGTCGAAAACGCGCGAAGGTATCAACCAACAACAACGCGAGCATTTCTTGCAACAACAAATTCGTACCATCCAAGAGGAGTTGGGTGGCGACGGCGTTGAGCAAGAGATACAAGAGTTGCGCGACCGTGGTGCCTTGAAGCAGTGGAGCGAGGCTGTGGCTCAAACATTTGAGAAGGAGGTGCGCAAGTTGGAACGATTGCATCCTCAAACACCCGACTATTCGGTGCAATACACCTATTTGGATAATTTGCTCAACCTGCCTTGGGGCGATATGAGTGTCGATCACTTCGACCTGAAGGATGCTCGCAGAGTCTTGGAAGAAGACCATTATGGATTGGATAAAGTAAAGGAGCGTATCCTCGAACACCTTGCCGTAGTGAAACTTACCGACCTCTCGCACGCTCCTATATTGTGCCTCTATGGCCCTCCCGGAGTGGGTAAGACCTCGTTGGGTAAGAGCATTGCGCGTGCGTTGAATCGACAATATATACGCATCTCATTGGGTGGCTTGCACGATGAAGCCGAGATTCGTGGACACCGTCGTACCTACATCGGTGCGATGCCCGGTCGTATTATGCAAGGTATTGCCAAGGCCAAGACAAGCAACCCTGTATTTGTGTTGGACGAGATAGACAAAATCGGAAAAGATTTCAAGGGCGATCCTTCATCGGCATTGCTCGAGGTGCTCGACCCCGAACAAAATGCTACATTCCACGACAATTATGTAGATATAGATTACGACTTGTCAAACGTATTCTTTATTGCTACAGCCAACGACTTGAGTACCATTTCACGTCCTTTGCTCGACCGTATGGAGTTGATTGATATCAGTGGCTACATCCTCGAAGAGAAGATTGAGATAGCACGTCAACACCTTATTCCCAAGCAACTCACTGCGCACGGATTGGATAAAGAGAGCATCGATATCCCCAAGAAAACAATCGCTGCTATTATCGACCAATATACGCGCGAATCGGGTGTACGCCTCTTGGATAAGATGATAGCCAAATTGATGCGTAAGGTGGCGTTGAAGAAAGCCGAAGGTGTGGCTTATGACCCCGTTATTGAGGTTGAGGCATTGCGCGAATACTTGGGTGTACCTACCAATATTGCCGATGTATATGAAGGTAACGACTATGCCGGCGTCGTAACAGGCTTGGCGTGGACTGCCGTAGGTGGCGAGATACTCTTTGTCGAGTCGAGCCTGAGCAAAGGCAAGGGCGAGAAACTTACACTCACCGGTAACTTGGGCGATGTGATGAAGGAGTCGGCTGTCATTGCTTTGCAATATATCAAGGCTCACGCCGATATATTGGGCCTTGCCGATGATGTGTTCGATAAGTGGAACGTTCACATTCACGTTCCCGAGGGCGCTATACCCAAAGACGGCCCCTCGGCAGGTATCACTATGGCCACATCGTTGGCTTCGGTGTTTACACAACGCAAGGTGCGTGCGCGTGTCGCTATGACAGGCGAGATAACCCTTCGTGGTAAAGTATTGCCTGTGGGTGGCATCAAAGAGAAAATCTTGGCTGCCAAACGCTCGGGTATGAAAGAGATAATCCTCTCGGAAGATAATCGTAAAGATATCGAGGAGATTAATGAGGTATATCTCAAGGGATTGAAGTTCCATTACGTTAAGACTATCAAGGACGTATGGGATATAGCCCTTACAAATCAAAAAGTTCCCAACGCTATCAAGGTTAATTGATAAGCGACAGGTATATAACAGAAAAGAGGCAACCTGAAGTTGCCTCTTTTTGTTATGTGTTATATAAGTTTCGCTGTAACTTACCGTTGTATGATTATTTGCCGGTAACCAACTCTTTGCGCATACGGCAGAAGTGCGATTGTGTGATGCCCAGATAAGAGGCAATAAATCCCAATGGAACGTCGCGCATAATCTCGGGACGACTCTTTATGAGTGATACATATCTCTCTTTGATAGAGCCTTTCAGTACTCTTGTCTTGAACTCTTGCAGGAATAAAGTGCTGTGTGCTATACTCAATGCCCACTGTGCGAACTCGTGCGATGTGGTGATAAGATTGTCGAATTTCTCTTTCGATATGCGCATAACAACCGAGTCGCAACAAGCCTCGAAAATAGAAACTGAGGGTTTATTCATCAAGTAGCAATGCCACGAAATAATAAGTGACCCTTTGGCTGCAAAACTCTTGGTGATGACTTTTTCGCCTACTTGGTGTGCGCGTCTTATGATGCCTTCCTTAACGACGTATATGTTGTCATTAATCTCACCACATTTCATAATGCAGTCATAACGCTCGAGTTTGACTTCTTCCATACAAGCGCAGAAAGCATCCATCATTTCATCAGATAATTGACATGGTGCTTCTTTGGCTAATAATTTTTTAAGTTCTTCCATCTTGTTCCCATTTCGCTTTGTACTCGTTCTTTGGCAATATATATTGTTTGTGGCGAGTGGTATTATGTTCTATATAGAATGTTGTAGTATTTAGCAAACTGTTTTGATAACTTTTTTAGCACACAAATATACGCACAATTTTTTTAATAGTAGGGCTTTTTGTATAAAATATGATATTTTAATAGTCGATGATTGAGCGATGACAGGGTCTAATAGTTTTGTCGTGGTTGATAAAGTTATGACTGAAATAATCATTATTCGACTTTTTTTTGTACGTTTGTAAATCGATAATTTTGTTGAATATGAGTACGGTTATTCTAAAGTGGAATCCTAAAATATCGAACTATCGTATGTGCGATTTTGAGCGAGATATTAAAATGATGAAAGAGGATGTCATTTGCTATGATTGGGATTTCGGACACTCGGGAATGGTACTCAATGATGAAGATGCTGTGAAATTGAGAGATTTATTTCGCAACTATATGACGAAGAAAACACCCTTCAAAGGCGATGATTGTGTGTTACACCTGCCTCTCTTTATGGTTAAAGATGAAGAGATGTTGACTTATATCGAAGCATTGAGAAACAATCATAAAATGTAGTATATATATGGAAAAATGTAATATTGTAGTGCTTGACGGCTACACACTCAACCCCGGCGACTTGTCGTGGGATGCACTTAAGGAGTTAGGTAATTGCACTGTATATGACCGTACGGCTGCTGCCGATGTCGTGGAACGATGCAAGGATGCCGATATTGTACTCACCAATAAGGTGCCTTTGCGTACCGTTGAGATGGATGGGCTGCCTCGCTTGCGTTATATAGGCGTGTTGGCTACGGGATATAATATTGTCGATACGGCTGCTGCTGCAAGTCGTGGCATTGTTGTGACCAATATCCCGGCATATAGCACTGCCTCGGTGGCACAAATGGTATTTGCTCATCTGCTCAATATCGTGAATGCTACCCAATTGCACACCGATAGCGTGCGCTGTGGAGAGTGGTGCCGATGTGCCGACTTTAGTTATATGTTGTCACCACAAACCGAGTTGGCCGGCAAGACTATCGGTATAGTGGGCTTGGGTAATATAGGCCGTTCGGTTGCCAAGATTGCCGATGCCTTTGGTATGCGTGTGTTGGCCAAGACATCGAAGGATGCCTCTCAGTTGCCTCCCTACATCACCTCCGTATCATTTGAAACTCTCTTTGCTGAGAGCGATGTCGTTACGCTGCACTGCCCGTTGACCCCCGATACGCAACACCTGATAGGAGCCGAGGCCTTGGCTCAAATGAAACAGGGTGCTATCCTTATCAATACGGGTCGTGGGCCTCTTATCGACGAGAAGGCTGTTGCCGATGCGCTCAATAACGGGCATTTGCGTGCTGCCGGATTTGATGTATTGGCTGTTGAGCCGGCTGCGCAGGATAATCCTCTGTTGCAAGCCCGTAATGCCTTCTTCACACCTCACATTGCGTGGGCTACCTACGAAGCGCGTGTGCGATTGATGGATATTATGCTGCAAAATATTCGTGCCTTCTTGGCAGGAAGTGTTATCAACCAAGTAAACTAATATATAAAATAAGAATATGAAGAGTTTGAAAGTGCTGTTGGGCTGTGTGGCTTTGTTCCCATTGCTCATTTCGTGTGCAAATAAGAATACCTCGGCTCAAGAGGCAGTGCAGGAGCAAACCGTTCCTCAAGTATATATGACCACCGACATATCGCCCGAAGGCCTTGTGCGTGTATATGAGGCTGTAGGACGTGAGGCTACAGGTCGCGTGGCAGTGAAGATAAGTACCGGCGAGCCGGGTGGTAAGAACTTCTTGCAACCGGCCTTGATAAAGAATCTGGTACAACAAGTCAATGGTACTATCGTTGAGTGTAATACTGCCTATAAGGGGCGTCGCAATACTACCGAGGCGCACTTGGAGGCTGCTCGCGAACACGGCTTCTTCGATATAGCCAATGTCGATATTATGGATGCCAATGGCGACATCGTTATTCCTGTGCAAGATACTACCCACATCAAGTACAATCGTGTAGGTGCCAATATCGAGAACTACGACTTTATGATTAACTTGGCGCACTTCAAGGGGCACGCTATGGGTGGCTTTGGCGGCGTACTGATGAATCAGTCTATCGGTGTTGCCTCCAGCGCAGGAAAGGCTTATATTCACAGTGCCGGACATACCGAGGACTTGAACGAGTTTTGGAATCACATAGGCGACCAGATTGGTTTCCTCGAGTCGATGGCTGCTGCTGCACAATCGGTACACGAATACTTTGGCGAGGGCGAAAAGATATTGTACATCAACGTGATGAACAATATGTCTATCGACTGCGATTGCGATGCTCACCCCGATGCTCCTCTGCTCAAGGATATAGGTATCTTGGCCTCGACCGACCCCGTTGCGCTCGACCAAGCCTGCCTCGACCTCGTTTTTGCCGTCGAGCCTACCGAGGGTAACGACAACCAACCGTTGCTCGAACGCATCAAGAGCCGTCACGGAACACATATTGTCGATTATGCCGAGAAGATAGGCCTTGGCTCCAAGACATACGAATTGATCGATATCGACTGACTGACAACAAGACGTGCAATGTCGATGATGTTGAGCAATTATCCTCAATCGACACTGCAAGATGTATATAAAAGTTGCTTTCAGGACTATTTCGGCCCGGCTCACATCATAGCCAATCGTGAGGCGGCTCGCCGATATATCGAGTATGAGTTGGCACATTCGACGCTTACCGACACACTCTATTATGAGCCTTGTGGCTGGCGTTCGCAGTATGTGCGCGTCAATCTTTCGGTTGTTGCCGACAGCCTCATTTCCATCGACGATTTTGCCGATGCCTTCTATCGCAGCGCACCGGCACAAACGCCCGATGTGTCGCCACAATGGCGAGCCGAGTGGGGTAGGATAGCAACCCTTGTGCGCTCACTCGCTGCCGAACTGTTGCCTGCACATCCTCAACTTTCGACATTGGTCGAACGGTTTTCGGCCGACTCGGCTTCGATAACTCGAATGCTCGATGAGGGCAAGTATGTGATGCACCACAGTGAGCCGTATGGCGAGGCATATAACCCACACTATCGCATTATACGTCGTGATATTTTTGAACAAGAAATTTTGCCTCGGTTATATATAGAATAGGGTGGTTTGTTTTGTTTTTCATTTATTAATACTATCTTTGCATTGTAGAATCTTAAATATATATGCCTATGGTTAGATAATCGTATTTATTACGTACTTATAACACATATTTGGAAAAGCATTTAGCTTTATTCAATCGTTCCGAAAGTTTGGCGACTTAAAAAGACTGATTAGAATAATAGTTAAGATGCTCGTGCTATATGCGCGGGCTTTTAGTTATTTATCAGTCGGGTTACGCCAAACACCACGGAACGAAAATGCTAAAAGTACCGTGCTTTTTTTGTGCGTAATATTCTTCTTTTAAAGGTGCTGTGGAGATTCCTGAAATGCCAAACTTAAAAGAGAGTAGGGATTACTTTTAATATATTGAAAAATGAAAAAGAATCTTGTTTTATTTTTAATGACCATTATGAGTCTTATGACTATAATAAATGCACAAGCAGATGATCGTCGTACCTGTCCTGTAAGAGGCAATAATGATATTGTGGCGACAATAGTAGAAGGTGCTAATTTTTCTAATGCAGAATATGTTTCCCGTGTTACTATTGATTTAACAAAACCGGCTCCTGAAGGTGGTATACGAGTAGTTGTTGCTGCGTATGATAGTGAAGGTAATTTTTTGGATAGTCAGGTAATAGAAATTTCCGAAGGGTATACTAGAGGTTGGAATTCTAATGCTAATGATCAGCTTAGTTGGAAAGGCTCTAAATCCGGCTATTGCATAATTCAGAATGCAAGTTGCCAATGGTAATCCTTTATAAATGAATTTGATGGCAGGGGTTAGGTCGGTAGCGTCCGGTCTAACCCCTGCTTTATTGTATTATGTTATATGGCGTTCTACGTTAGCCTCACTTTACCTATACTCTTGCAGTAACGATTGCAGATGCTTGCGTGCGCGGCTGATGCGACTCTTTACGGTGCCCATTTCTAACGCTTGTTGTTGTGCTATCTCATCGTATTGATATCCTTGCAGGTACAGTCCTATGGTAGAGCGATGCTTGTGCGACACTGTTGCCAACGAGTGCCTTATATCGTATTCTTTTTCGATGTTGTTGTGGTAGCATCTTTCATATTCCGATAGGTTATCGCTATACACTACGTCGTTTCTGTGGCGCGTAATATTGCGCCATAGGTTGTACAGCAGGGCGTACGCCCAAGCCCCGAAGTTGTTGTTTACATAGGTGCTGCGTTTCTCGAGTATAAGCAGCAGGGTGTCTTGTAGCAGGTCCTCGGCATCGCAGTCGTTGTGCATAAGGGTGTGTGCTTGCAGTAGCAAGGTGGGCATCTGTGTTGCGATTAAATTGTAAAAATCTTCTTTTCTCATAGCGTTTTGTCAAGGTATCGAGTGATGAGCAATACCCCTATATATACGGTCGTATTTTTGCACGCTTGTCAAGTTTTCTTTGTTGTAGATGTCTGTAGACTCGATTTTGGGGTCTTGACAACAACTGCAATGAGTGCCTGAAAAATGCAGTTTTTGCAATTTTTTTGCTCCAAACTGTCTATTGGTTATTGAAATATCTGCAATAAATAGTAATTTTGTGGGCTTATAAAAACAGACTTATTCGCATAAATAACACATCGTATGATTTCATTTTTGGTTGCATTGGCAGTCCTCATAGCAGGCTACTTTGTGTATGGTAAAATTGTCGAGCGCATCTTCGGCGCAGATGCTACGCGCCCCACACCGGCAGTGACAAAAGCCGATGGCGTCGATTTCATTCCTATGCCCACCTGGCGAATTTTTCTTATTCAGTTTCTTAACATAGCCGGTTTAGGCCCTATCTTCGGAGCCATTATGGGTGTGCTATACGGTCCGGCCGCCTACTTGTGGATAGTGTTGGGTACAATCTTTGCCGGAGCCGTTCACGACTACTTGTCGGGTATGCTCTCGTTGCGTCGAGGTGGTGTGAGTCTGCCCGAAATTATTGGCGATGAGTTGGGCAACGGTGTGAAGCAAGTGATGCGCGTCTTCTCGCTGTTGCTGCTTATACTTGTCGGTGCAGTATTTGTAATCAATCCTGCCGAGTTGCTGTCGGGCTTTACAATGCAGTATGCCGTAGGCGAGGGTGGCGAAGTGCCGGCGTGGTTGCAAGCCATTACCCATATTATGCCCCTGCAATGGTGGTGGGTGATAATAGTATTTGTCTATTACATATTGGCTACGCTCCTGCCTGTCGATAAGATTATAGGTAAGTTCTATCCCATATTCGGTTTTGCCTTGTTGTTTATGGCAGTAGGTATCTTGGTGGCACTGTTCTTCAATGTCGAGTCGATGCCCGAACTTACCGACGGCCTCCACAACCGACATCCACAGGCCGATGTTATGCCTATTTTCCCGATGATGTTCATCTCAATAGCCTGTGGTGCTATTTCGGGATTCCACGCCACACAGTCGCCCCTTATGGCTCGATGCCTGAAGAATGAGCGTTTGGGACGTCCCGTATTCTATGGCGCAATGGTGGTCGAGGGTATTGTGGCTCTTATATGGGCTGCCGCGGCAATAGCCTTTACAGGCTCGTTTGAAGGTCTTGCCGAATATCTTACAGCCAATGGTAGCAAGCCGGCTGTGTTGGTCAACAACATCTCGGTAGAGTGGTTGGGTGCTGCCGGAGGTTTCTTGGCGTTGTTGGGTGTGATATTCGCACCCATTACCTCGGGCGACACAGCATTGCGCTCGGCTCGTCTTATCGCTGCCGACTTCTTAAAGTTCGACCAAGCCTCTATACGCAATCGCCTCATCATAACGATACCCATATTTGCCCTTTCGTTTGCCATTATGATGATCGATTTTAATATCTTGTGGCGATACTTTGCGTGGAGCAATCAGACCCTCTCGGTATTTACGTTGTGGGCGCTCACCGTTTGGTTGGCACGCGAGAAGAAGTGCTATTGGATAACACTCATTCCGGCACTCTTTATGACCGTTGTTTCGGTGTCGTACATTATGTATGCGCCCGAAGGATTGTCGCTCAATTATTACCTGTCGGTAGGCATAGGTTTGGGCGTAGCAGCCTTCTTTACTATTTTGTTTGTACGCTATATGCGCAAGTTAAAGACTACGCAACTACTATAATCCGATATGAAACTCAATCATACCAATTATCATTCGCATTGCGACTTTTGTGACGGTCACGCACCTATGCAGGCGTTTGTCGAGGCTGCCGTAGCCGAGGGATTGACTGCCTATGGTGTCACCTCGCACACGACATTTCCTACGCCCGGCAAGTCGTTGCAGCCCGATACATACAAGTTGTATTTTGATGAGTTTTTCAGGCTTAAAGAGTTGTATCGCAATCGCATTGAACTCTATGTGGGACTTGAAATAGACTATCTCGATGAGGTGCGTAACCCACGTTTGCAGTTCTATGGCACACTGCCCACCGACTATACGATAGGTGCCGTACACTTTGTTGCCAACGAGCGTGGCGAGTGGATGTGTACCGATGGCAATCACGAGCGTTTTCGTGAGAATATAGCCCTCTATTTTGGCAACGACATTCGGCGTGTGGTCGAATTATTCTATGCGCAAAGCCGTTGCCTTATAGCCTGTGGAAACTTCGATATACACGGTCACCCCGATAAGATTGCGCTCAATGCCTCGCTATTCGACCCTGCCATTCTGCAAGAGTCGTGGTACGAGGAGTTGGCATACAACCACATATGTTCCTTGGCAGGAGGCGACTTCTTGGTGGAGGTCAACACCAAGGCACTCGAGCAGCACAACCGTATCTTCCCCGGTATCGAGTGGCTGCCCTTGGTGCGAAGGTTGGGGCTGAAGTTGGTGGTCAATACCGACTGTCACGACACCGACAAGGTGTTGTCGGGGCGAGTTGCCACATTGCAGTTGTTGCGTGATGCCGGCATCGATAAGGTGTGGGAACTGCACAACGGACGTTGGGGTGAGGTAGAGATACGCATATAATATGACAATGTCCTATCCTTTAGTTATAGTATTGTTGTGCATCAACATTGCAGCCTTTGTAATGTATGGCATCGATAAGCACCGAGCCATACGCAAGCAGCATCGCATCCCCGAAGCCACCTTGTTGTGTGTGGCTATGATAGGAGGCGCATTGGGTGCGTGGGTTGCGATGTACTGTTTTCGGCACAAGACACGTCACGTCAAGTTTGCCCTGCTTGTTCCACTCTTTTTGGCAGCACACATTTACCTGATATATCGTATGTGTTACTAACAAGGTATTGCCACCGACCCCAATGTAGGTCGTAACATACCGTCATAATACAACAAGTGCGACAACCCATCGAGGTGTCGCACTTGTTCGATTGTGTATAACTATATCTTATTTCGCTTCCCAACCGAGTGCGCTGGCACCGAGTACGGCAGCATCGCCCTCCTTGAGTTGTGAGAAGATGATATCGGTTTTACCACGGAAGTTGTTCATAATATTGCGATCGAGGCTTTCGCGAATGGGGCGCATAATCAACTCACCGGCTTTGGTAAGACCACCAAAGAGGATGATGGCTTTGGGGCTTGAGAAAGCAATAAAGTCGGCAAAAGCCTCACCGAGCATATTGCCTGTAAAGTCGAATACCTCACGAGCCAACTCATCGCCTGCAACAGCAGCATCGAACACATCCTTCGAAGTAATGTCGTCGATAGGAAGGTTGCGAAGCAAAGAATCTTCTTTGCGAGTTTCCAAGTATTCGCGAGCAGTGCGAGCCACACCTGTAGCCGATGCGTAAGCCTCAAGACAGCCTGTGCGACCACAACCACACATACGACCATTGTTACGACGCATAGTAACGTGACCCAATTCACCGGCAAATCCGTCGTGACCATAGAGCAACTGACCATTTACAACAATACCACTACCCACACCTGTACCGAGGGTAATCATAATGAAGTCCTTCATACCACGAGCCGCGCCATAAGTCATCTCGCCGATTGCTGCTGCATTGGCATCGTTGGTAATAGCAACGGGTATGCCGAAACGCTCTTTCAATGTTGCTGCAAAGGGGATGATTTCGAGGCGTTTGTTATTCTCTGTCCAATAGAGGTTGGCAGGGCTTTCGATGTTACCGGTGTAGTAGTTGGCATTAGGTGCGCCTACACCGATACCGGCTATCTGACCCTCATAACCCTCTTGCTCGATAAGGCGTGAAACGGCTGTGTATAGTTGATCTACATAGTCGTTAAACTCAACGTGCTTAGGGGTTTTAATAGAGCCACCGGCTACTACATTACCACGAGTATCTACAATTCCGAAGGCTGTGTTGGTACCACCTATATCGATACCCACTACATAAGGCTTTGTAAGTGTCATAAATATTACATTTAAGGTTTATATTATTTTAAATCAATTGCTTATTGTTCGCTATTGTTTCATTGTAATAATAATTGTTGCAAAAGTAATAAATATTTGTTGTAAACGCCCTATTAAGAGAGAAAAAGTTATAATCTTTAATCCTTATAATCTACTTTGAAAGAATATCGGATTTTATCTAATATTGCAGTCTTAGGTTTTCGTAAAGTTACTTTTTTAAAATCTCGGTTTTTTTCTTTTGAATTTTCATTTTTCTTGCATAAATTTGCGCGATAAATGTTGTGATTTATGATGAATATCAAACCTTAATAAACTTGTAATCTTTTAATCCTAATAACTGTTATCTTATGAAGAAAAAATTACTATCAGTCTGTCTGGGTGGTTTAGTGGCTGCAATGACACTTACAGCCGTTGCCGAGCAGAATTTGACTCTCATTGAACGTTATGGCAACCATATGGGTACATCGATGGCCGTTCAATCGAGAGATTTCTATTTCTACAACGCCGATGGCAAGGTGGTGCGTCGTGTGGAGCGTGCTGCCAATGTCGATGGCTCGTTTGATGTGAAGAACGTTTACTACTACAACTACAATGACAATGGTCTGTTGCAGAGTGTGGCAAACTATCAGTGGAAGCCCGTTCACGCCGAGTGGGCATATATCGACAGCATCTCTTATGAATACGACGAGCAAGGTCGTTGCATCAAAGAGAGAGGCGATCGCGATACTTACACCTACAAGTACGACAGTGCCGGTAATATTACCCAACGCTCACAAATCGTTACTGTCACAGGTGTTGAGGTGCAATCTATCTCATACTTCGATTTTATCGAAGGTACTATAAACAAGCCTCGCAGATATGAGGCTAACAGTAACACATTCACTACCTATGTGTATGATGCTACGCTCGAATATGATGATAAATATCGTCTTATTGCCGAAAATCAATTCTCTGTCGTTTCAGGTGCTAAAAAGTCGCGTATGGAATACACCTACAACGATGATGATATTTGCATCACAGAGGTGCTTCAAGAGGCTCCCGAATGGTGGACTATCGACGGTATTGTAGCCGGTAGCGAAGCCGATACTTTGCGCAACAGCAAACGTGTTGATCGAGAGGAGTTGGGTATGGGTATGTATGAGAAATCAGAGCGTTCTTTTGAAGATAACGGCTTCGGTGTGTATCAATGGACTTCTCCTAATTCTTATTGTCGTGAGTATTATGTCGAGACTGCTCAATTGGCTGCCCCAAAGAGTATTTCGCTTGTAAATGTATCGACCGATGAAAATCCCAATAGCGTGAAACTTACAGCTACTGCTCCTGCCAAGGCTGGTGAGTATTCCAAGTACGTTGTATGGCGCAATTATGCTCCTATTGACACTGTAGTGGCTGTAGATGGCGTTATTGAATATACCGATAATGGTGTGCCAAGTGGTGTACAAACATATTTTGTTCAACACATCGATACCTACTTTGGCCTTCACTATGGTACTACCGACTTGGCTTCAATCGATATGAATGTCAATTTGGCTCCTGTTACCAACTTGCGCCTCAAAGGTGGCTACAAAGGTACTTATAGCGATGCCGATCACGCCCAATATGAAACATTCTACCTCAAACTCGCCTGGGATGCTCCTGTATGCGAATATCCTGTTTTGAAATACAAGATTTTTGAATATCCCTTTGCTATTCCCACGGGTGAAGTTGCAGGCGATGTACTTACATTCGATGCCAATGTTCCCGGTCTTACCACTGCATCATTCCGTGTAGATGCTGTCTATGAATTTGGTACTGTCGAAGGCGAGTGGGTTGAATTTACTTGGGATAATACCGAGGACTTTGAGATTGCCGACAAGGTAGCCGATGCACTTTGCTTGGTATTGAAAGAGGGTAACGGTGCGCGAACATACAATATGTACGATGCTGCCAACAGACTCTCGCGCGTCAAAGAGAATGATATGGGTAGTGGATACCCCTTGTATCAATACTTCTACGAGTACACCGATGGCTTGCTCTCGGAATACTATTTCACTCAATACAAGGAGATGGGCGAGTGGACCGATCCCAAAAATCAAACCATCTACACTTACAACGAGAATGGTCAACTTATTAGCGAGGAGAATACTTACTCGGTACGCCTCAAAGAGTACACCTACGACAGTAAAGGTCGCTTGGTATGTATGACCGAAAAAGGCAAAAACTATGGCTCGGAAACTTACGATAAGTTGTATTCTACAACCGACTATACTGAGTTTGATGCCAATGACAACCCCATATGTATAGAATATACCGACGGCTTGTATGCAAGTGGCTGCTATTATGTTAACTGCACTTACGATGATAAGAACCGTTGTCTTACTGAAGTTGCTTATCGCCTCGATGACTCACCTTATTACAAATATGAGTATGAGTATAACGATGATAATCTGGTTATCAGCAGTACCAAGAGCAACGCCTACGACGGCGCATTTGTATATGCTTCACGCCAAACTCGCACGCACGAGGGTAACAACGTATATACATTGACTACTTATAACTACAATGAGTATGACCAAGAGTGGACTACTTATCGCACTTATACCGAGACTTACGCCGTTCTCAAGGGCGACTATGCTCCTCGCAATCTTGTGGTTAATGATATATCTACTACCGAGTTGCCCAATTCAATCGAACTTACTTGCGATGTTCCTCTGACCGAAGTTCCTAATGCACAATATATTATATGGCGTGCCGGTACACCGGTCGATACAGTGGCTGCTGTTGAGGGTAAGATAGTATTTACCGAACATAATTTGGCCAATGTCGAACACGAGTATATTGTACAGTCGTACGATGCTGTAAACAATATGTTCTATAATGTTTCTAATACTGCAACAGTATCATTCTCTATCGAGTTGCCTACTATCAGCAATCTTCGTTACATCAAAACAACCGAAGGCTATGCCCTCGACGCTCAAGGTGGTCAGATGCCTTGCTATTGGGTACACTTCGAGTGGGATGCTCCTGCTACTGACTTAGAAATATTAAACTATAACGTGTATGATGCAGGATGGTATGTACCTACTCACACCACTGTAAATACTTGCGATAGCGTGTTTGTATATCGTGAGAAGAATTTCGATTCGCCCGACCAAGAAAAAGAAGTAGGCGTTGAAGTTTCGGTCGTTTATAGTTATGGTGAGTCAGAGCGTGTAATAGCAACCTTTACCGTCGAGCCTACTGCTGTCAACGACGTCGTTGTCAATACAACATATCTTGCCGGCGATTACCTTGTTACCGATGCCACTGCCCGTGTTGACATCTACAACGTTGCCGGTGCATTGGTAGCCACTTATGACAATGCTGAACGTATCTACCTCGGCTCACTTCCTGCCGGTGTATATATTGCAAGAGTAGAGCAGGGTGGCAAACAACAAGTCATCAAAATATCGCGATAAGTAACGCATATTTTCTATAACATCTTTTTGTCGGAGAGAGTGCCTCAAATACTCTCTCCGATATTTTTTTATAAGAATAGTGCATATTTTTTATAGGAGAGGCGTGTTATGTGTAGAATATTGCCAATATATTATATCTTCTTAATATGTTAAAAAATGAAAAATACACCTCTATATAGAGTATAAATATTAATTTTGGCGCATAATTATTATATTTAACCTAATCAGTGATTTTATGAAGAAAAAACTACTTTCGTTGGGTATGAGTGCGTTGATAGCCGCATCAGCCCTCAATGTTAGTGCCGAGTTGCAAATGACTGCCTCTTACAAGTTGGGCGACAGTATGGGCGCAGCCGGTGTAACTGCCAAACAATTAAATTTTTATGATGATGAGAATCGTTTGATTCGTGGTGTTAATGTTGCTACCGATTATGCCGGTGATAGTTACACCGAGGGTGTCTATTACTATGAATACGATGAGAATGGACTATTGAAAGAATCTTGGAACTATCAATACCAACCTGCTTACGAAAGATGGGATGGCCCCAACGATAAGATGGTTTATACATACGACGAGCAAGGTCGCTTGATCAAGAAAGAAGACCCCACTCGTGGATATTCTTACAAGTACGACGAGCAAGGTCGTATGACTTATGAAAACTATTATCCTATCAACTCCGCTTCGGGTGTAACTCTTATCAGCGAAGTTTATTATACCAGTTTCGATGAGAATGGCAATCCTCTCACTTGCGAGAGTGATGGTATGAATAAAGATTATCGTTTCAATGGTACATTCGAATACGATGAGCAAGGTCGTCGCATAGCATACAATACATTTGACATATTGAGTAATGCAAAGAAAACCAAAATAAGTTATACTTACGATGATTTGGGCGTTTGTACTGAGGAGTTGCATTACAAAGCCGGTAGTTCAAAACCTGATACTGTTGTAGCCGGTAGCGAAGCAGATACATTGCGTTATAACAAGCGTATCACTCGTGAAGCTCTCGGTAATGGTTGGTATCACCGTCAAGACTGGACTTACAGCCAAATATCTTATACCAAGCCTTACCAATATCTTTGGACTAAAACTTCGACTTCTTACAACGAATTGTATGTTGATGTTAAGGGCGAATATGCTCCTATCAACTTCGTTGCCGAGAATATCTCTACCAAAGAGCGTCCTCAAACTGTAAAACTCACTTTCGATGTTCCTGCTACACTTCCCTGCGATGCAAGTTATGCAATATGGCGCAGTGGTATGTTGGTAGGTACTGCAACTGCCGTTGACGGTAAGGTTGAATATATCGACGAAGGTATGGCTGTAGGTACATACGACTACATTGTACAAACATACGATGCTACCAACGACGTATATTACAACACAAGCGATATCGTATCGGTTGATGTTACCCTACCTTTGACACCTGCAAGCAACGTGCGCGTAGTAGGTGGTTATTGGGGTAAATATAGCGATTCGCAAACTCCCGAACACGACTCATTCATCATCAAACTTGCTTGGGATGTTGAAGATAACGACCTCCCCATCCTCGGCTATCGCGTATGGGTATATCCTTGGGCTTATCCTTTGAAAGAGATTGAAGGCGACGTGAAATCTTGCGAACTTCCTATGACCGATGCCGAGTGTGCCGACATTCGTGTTGACGTTGTGTATGAGCACGGTATCAAGAATGGCGAATATACTCCCTTGTTCTGGAGTACAGCCGCCGACTTCGAGGGCGAGCCTCTTCCCAAGTACTATCTTACTTACGAAAAAAAATATGGCGACCATATGGGTGGCGCAGGTGCTTCGGGTATCAACTACTATATCTACGATAGCAACAATAACCTCTCTCGCCGTATCGACTATGGTTATCAAACCGATGGCTCTACTACTCCCTTGTACCACTACTTCTACGAGTATAACGAAAAGGGTCAAATCGTTTCGGAATACTATCGTCAAATGAATGCTATGGGTGAGTGGGGTAAGAACAAGATGCCTTACGTTTACACATACGACAATACGGGTCGCCTCGTATCGAAAGAAGATACTTTGAGCAACCGTATCTATGAATACTCATACGACTTGGTAGGTCGTCTTTCAACTATGACCGATAAGGGTAAATCTTGGGGTCAAGATACTTACGACAAACTCTATTCTACTACATATTATAAAGAATACGACGATAAGGGCAATGCTACTTATGTTGAGTTTGTTCACGCTATGTATGCATCGAGCAGTTACAATACTACTTACAAATACGATGAGCAAGGTCGTGTAATCCTCGCCGAGTCACTTACTCCCGATGAGGTGCCTTATGAAAAGTTTGAATATACATACGATAAGTATGGTGTGCAAACAAGTATGACAAAATATGTTACCGAACGTGATGCTAACTATCAAGTGACAGGTAATTTTGTCCTCTCAAATCGTACTATTCGTGAGGCTCAAGGTAATGCTGTTTACAAGAGATATGATGAAAATTATCATACCGATACTAAAGAGTGGACTAACAATGGTCGTTACACGATGGAAACTTACTCTCCCCTCAATGGTGGTTTGGCTCCCAAAAACCTTGTAGTGACCGATATTTCTACTCCTCAACAACCCAATACTATCGAGGTTGAATGTAACTTCCCCAATGTGAAGTTGGCCAATGCTCAATACATCATCTGGCGTGGTTGGGTACCCGTTGACACTGTAACTGCTACTGCTGCTCAAGGTATCATTCGCTATAAAGATGTGAATGTTGAAAACGGTACATACGAATACTTCGTTCAAACTTACGATGCTGCTTCGGGACAATCGTTCAATGCCACTGCCCCGGCTGTCTTTACACTCGAAGTTGAACTCACTCCTGTTACCGAAATTCGTTATATCGGTCAAACCGAAGGTATATATAAAGATGCTGACGTAGGTGAACTCCCTGCTTATTGGGTACACTTCGAATGGGATGCTCCCGAGACAACTCTCGAAGTACTTGGTTACAATGTTTACCAAGACGGTTACAAGATTCCCGTTTCGACAACTACCAACTGCAATGACTCGGTATGGGTATATCGTGACTCGGAAGAGAACATTGCCGACCAACAACTCTCTACCAAGGTGTCGGTAGGTGTTATCTACGGATTTGGTGAATCGGAGTGGACCGATGCAACATTTGAGATAGTTGTAAATGCACTTGAGAAGGTTACCCTTTCGGGTTCGGCATACGTTGCCGGCAAGACTCTCTATGTAGAGCCCAAGTCGCAAGTTACTATTTACAACGTAGGTGGTAGTGTTGTTGCTACATACAACGACCTTACTGCTATTGACCTTGCTAATATGCCCAATGGTGTGTATGTGGCTGTAGTCAAGGTGGGCGATACCAACCAAGTACTTAAAGTAGCCCTTTAATATCTTGATTTTTAATACCTAATAATATGTGTATGAGAGTGCGTATAAGCGCACTCTCGTACCTATTTAAAAACACTATGAAAAATTTATTGTCTGTCCTGTTATTATCGAGTGCTTGTTGCTTGACGACTTTCGCCGACGACATCTATTTCAGCACCGATTTTGAGTCGAAATTACCTCAAGGTATGACCTTCATCGACCGTGATGAGAATCCTACCAAAAGCGGTCTTGGAAATGTCGATTTCTCAGGTGGTAGTTGGACTCTCAACCTTGTTGCCGAAAAGGATAATCACGCTATGCTCAGTTCGGCATACTGTACATACAACTATTCGGTTGACGATTGGATGATTTTACCCCAAATTAATGTCAAGAGTGCTGCCGCTGTCCTTGCTTGGGATGCATTCTCGGTACACTATGACTTCCGTGAGGACTATAAGGTTATGATTTCACAAGGCTCGGATAAGCCTTCCGACTTCGTTGAAGTCTATTCAGTTAAAGAAGAAGAATACTTTGCCCGTCGTCACGCCATTTCGCTTGCCGACTATGTGGGTAAAGATATATATATAGCATTCGTTCACACCGGTAAAGATAAGTTCTTGCTTGCTGTCGATAATATCAAGGTGGGCGAATTTACCGGCGAATATGCACTTATCAATGATACCGATGTATCTACTACCGGTGGTACTGATTTTGAGGTATGTGGTGCTTTGCGCAATCTCTCAAGTGAGCATCTGTTCAATCCTGTTCTTATAGTTGATGGTGTCGAATATTTCAATGAACAGGTTAATCCTGCTGCCACATCATACAAGGTTGGAGAGGAAGTTCCCTTCTCTTTTATAATACCTGTTCCCGAAGAGGGTAAGTTGGAATATACTATTGCTGTAAAAGCCGGTGATGATATTGTGTGGAGCGAGAGCGATGTAGTATATTGCTCGGCATTTCCCCACAACATTCTTGTTGAGGAGTTTTCGGCCACTTGGTGTAATAACTGCCCTGTAGGTACCGTCAACTTGCACCGTTATGAGCAACGTTATCGCAATCGTATCGTGCCTGTTGTGGGTCACTCATACCCCGATGTTATGTATAATGAAACATACCACAACGGATTGGCTTATTGGTTGATGAACTTGCCCGGTATGGTATATGATCGTCGCGATTCGTTCAAGTCGCAATCGGCCGAGGATGACGGCAACATTGCCAAAGTTATGGCTATGCCCGTTACTGCACAAGTAGTATCATCGGTAAGTGCCACTGCCGACGGCAAGTTTGAGGTTAAAAGCACAGTTCGATTCGCTGAAGAGGTAAGCAATGCTACCGGCGATTATCGCTTGGGTTATATAATTACCGAAAACGTTGTACACGTTGATGCGAAAGATTATAATCAAGCCAATTCGGCTCAGACGGTAGGTAATCGCGAATATTACTTCTTACCTTCGGCCATTCCCGGCAAGATTGCCTATTTCCACGATGTGGCCCGTGGCACAGCAAGTGCCTTTACAGGTGTCGAAAACTCTCTCCCTGCCGAGAGCCTGTTGCCCGATGTCGATTATCAAGTGGTGGATACCGTTGAAATACCTACTGTAAACGACCCCAATAACTACACAATCGACCCCAAGAATATTGCTATTACCACCGTATTGTTGCGCTCGCGTTCACGCTTGGTACTCAATTGCGATCGTGTTCACGCCGACAACTTCGATTGGACCAATAGTGTAGAGACTGCCTTACAAGATCAATCGCCTGTAAATGTTAAGGTTGTAGGTGATAATGTGCTTGTAGTGGGTATTGAGGGTCGTGCCACAGTGCGTTTGATTGGTGTTGACGGTCGCATCATCGACACTGCCCACGCAGCGTCGCAAGTTGTGTTGGATGCCGCTGGCTACAACGGTGTGGCTATTGTAGCCGTCGAAAGCGCAGCCGGACAGACATTCCGTAAAGTCGTAATCAAATAAATAACAATCATAATTTAACTTATCTTTTTACAAAACCTATGAAAAGAATTTCTATTCTATGTATGACAGTGCTTATGGCACTGTGTGCATTTGCCGAGAAGGGTGCTTTGATTATCAGCAGTCCTCTCGAATTGCAACTCTTTGCAGTTTCGCCCAATGGTAAGTGGGCTTGTGGTGTCATCGGTAATGGTCAAACCTCAACACTGCAAGGTATGCTGTTGAATGTAGAAACAGGTGAGTTTACTTATCTCTCTACTGTTGACAAGTCTTCAGCCAATGACGTTACCGACGATGGTATGGTGGTAGGTTCATACACCGACTATGAGGTGACAGGTACAGGTATAGGCGCACAAGTTGCCGGTTACTACAAGGATGGTAAGTGGCATCGTCTTGACAACTCGACAGTCGAGGGCGCACTACCTATCGGTGCCGAGGTATATTCTGTGTCGAGTGACGGTCGCACTATGGTGGGCTATGTAATGGATGGTCCTAAAGACAGCGACCTTGCTCCTGCTATGTGGGTTGATGGCAAACTTACTGCTATTTTGCCTCACGTTGGTGCAGGTGTAGCCTACACAGTATCGGAAGATGGTAAGATGGCAGCCGGTTGGGCTTACAAAGAGGGTGATAACAACCGTAACATCGCTTTGTGGCAAACTCCCGAAACGGTTGAATATTTGAGCGCATACTCTTCACACGCCGAGGCCGGTCGTAAGTTTTCACCTAATGGCAAGTTGCTTGTTTGCGAGTGTTTTGGTCACAAATTTGTTTATAACCTCGAAACTAAGACCAAGACTCAATTGCCTATGTTGACAGGTGAAGCTTGCTGGAATCAAAAAATGCTGTTTGTTGATGACAATGGTTTAGTACTCGGAAGCGAGGAAATGCAGGATCCCTCAACCGGACGTAGCGATTTCTTTGGATATGTATATGATGGTGAGAAAGCAATGCGTTTCGATACTTGGTTGAAAGAAACTCACAATGCTGTGGTAGATCCCACTCAACATATGGTAACTTCTGCCGTTGATATGAGTGCAGATGGAAAAGTAATAGTGCTCAATGACTATCCTTTGCAAGATGGTTCAATGGTTGGTGTATGGGCTTCGGTAGTTGTTGTACTCGACCAAGAGATTACTTATTCTAAACCCGTTGCTCTCAAAGCCGAGAAACTTCGTGGCGTAAACAGCGTACGCCTCACTTGGAACGAGCCTTTGATGAATGCTACAAATGTTTTGGGTTATAACATCTATCGCGGTGAAACACTCATTTGCGAGGGTACTACCGATATGGCTTATATCGATGCCGGTCTTGCCGAAGGTTCTTACTCATACACTGTTACTGCCATATATGAGGATGAAAACGGCGAATTGGTAAATTCAGAGCCTTCTGTTGCTGCCGTTGTTGATGTTGTTGCCGATATTCCCAATGCTGTATTCAACATCCAATCGCACGCTGTTAATTACAATGACTTGAAGTTGCGTTGGAATGCTCCTGAATCGAACTTGCCTTCAGCCTCTTATTTTGATGCAAAACAATCAGTAGCCGGTTTCGGTGGTGGTGCTATCTCATTCTCGGTTGCTATTCGTTTGCCGTATGATGTAGTTGCAAGTTATGCCGGACAATACAGCATTGCTCGCGTATCGTTTATGCCTCGCAATACAGAGGCCGAATATACTGTTAAGGTGTATGTAAATGGTGTTGAGGCAACAAGCCAACAAGTTGACAAAAATACATTGCGCTATGGTGATATGAATATTATTGACTTGGATGCTCCTGTTAAGGTGGCTGCCAACGATGATGTTCTTGTAGCAATCGATGTGGATGCCTCTAAATTTACTATCCCTTCAAACGACATTGTAGGCTGTAACTATGGTGGTGTAGTAACAGGTTTTTCTGACTTGTCTCGTCAAGCATCGGAACCCGAATATTATTCACTTAACCAAATGTCATTGGATAAAGGTATGGGTGAGATGCCAGTGGCTTGGGCTATTTCGGCTATCTTTGCTCCTGTTGACGCCGATGGTAAGATGAACATTGCTTGCGATGAAGTTACTTCGTACGACGTATATTGCAACGACGAAAAATTGGGTAATACTACTACTACCGACTTCTTCGATAAAGGCCTGAACGAGGGTACTCACTCTTATGGTATCGTGGCCAATTATGCCGATGGCAGTGCCTCAAATCCTGCTCCTTATGTAATAAACTTTACACCCAACGAAGAGGCTTTGCTTGCTGTAGATAAAGTAAAAGTATCTGCCGATGTTGATTTTGTAACAGCTTCGTGGGATGCTCCCCTTAATAACGACACTCGTGTTATTACTTATGCCAAAGGTACTTCATCGGGCAAGGGTATTATACGTACCGGTGCTTCAGAGTTGTTGGAGTACACTGTTGCTCACGAATATACATATTCTTTCCTTGAGTGGTACGCAGGTTACAATATAGAGGCTCTTCGTTTCTATCCTACTCAAGAGGCCATATTTGTTGCTGTTCTTGAGGAAGATGGTATCGACTTGGCGTTTATCGAGATAGGCGAAATGGGTGCTGAAGATGGTTATATGCTTAATAGATGGAATAGCATAAAATTGGATGAACCTGTTAAAATTAAAGCCGGTAGCACTTATCGTGTTAAATTTGTTTGCTCTGAGGTTGACCCCACTACAAGCCCCATCTGTATGGATAATGGTGTAGGTGAGATCGGTGTTACCGACCTCTATTCTTGGGATTATTCAAGTTACAGTTCGGCTATCTCTGACGGTGGTCTTACAGGTAGTTGGATGATCGGTATGACTATCTCTAACGACAATACCGAGGCTCTTCCTGTAAATTCTTACAAAGTAATTATCGATGGTGATAGCGATAATGCCGACAGTGTAACCGAAACATCTTATCGTAAAGATGGCTTGAATTGGACCGATGGTGAAACTCACCGTCTTAAAGTTAACACTGTATATGATGTTGTTGGTGGTACACTTGAAGTTGAAGGTACTCAACAAATTTTCAATGTTACTGCAGGTGTTGAAAGCATCGAAGTTAACCGTGTAAGTGTATATCCCAATCCCGCTACTTCATATATCAAGGTTGAAGGTGTTGCCGAAAAACTTGTTTTGGTAGATATGACAGGTCGTGCTGTTGCCGAAACTGCCAACGCAACTATTGATGTTACTGCACTTCCCGTAGGTAACTACTTGCTCAATATTTACAACAACGGTAGCATTTCTACCGTAAAGGTAATGATTGTGCGTTAATCAATAGAGCATCAATCGAGAACATCCTCGAACTATTAATAGCAGCTGTGCCGAATACTCGGTATGGCTGCTATCTTTTTTATTCCTTTCTCAGTCGTTTTTTTGTTATGGGCAAGGTAGACAAAAAGTAGGATAAAACCTTTATAATCCACTGAAACACATATCTTTGTGGGGAATATTATTGATATGGTAAAAAATGCTTTTTTTGTTGGTTTGTAGGTGCAATAATGTAAAAACATAGTATCTTTGTACTTTGTAAATGATTTGTAATATTATTAGCATTATACTTATCTTAATTTATTAAACCTTAACAACTTAAAAACGATGAGAAAGTTATCTGTCTTATGTGTTTTAATGTGTATATGCTTCTATGCTTTTGCCGAGAAAGGAGCGATGATTCTGAAAAGTCCCACAGAATTTCAAGTATTAGCCGTATCGCCCAACGGTAAGTGGGCTTGTGGTATCTCGGGTGATGGTATTACGTCGCCCGAAAAGGGTGTGCTGTGGAATGTAGAAACAGGCGAGTTTACTTACCTCTCAACTTCGGGTAGTTCTACAGCATACGACGTAGCAGATGATGGTACGGTAGTAGGCTCGGGAGGTTATTACAAAGATGGTCGTTGGCATTCGTTCGACAACAGTAGCATACCCGGTGTCGGTGGTGGTACTGTATTCTCTATATCACGCGATGCGCGCGTTGCTGTTGGTTACGTAATGCAAGGAGGAAAATATGCTCCGTGTAAATGGGAAGATGGCAAACTCAAACTTATATACCCTTATAATAATGTAACAGGTCAATGTTATACTGTGTCGGACGACGGAAAGTATGCTGCCGGTTGGGACTATACAACCGTTGGTGGTGCTACACAAAACCGTACTATTGCCTTGTGGACCGACACAACAGTGCAATATTTAAGTGAAAGAGCCTCTTTTGCCGAGGCCGGTCGTCGTTTTTCACCCGACAACTCGAAACTCGTATGCGAGGCTCTTGGGCATAAAATTGTTTATGACCTTAATAAAAAAGAAAAATTTGAATTGCCTTTTATCAGTTTCGACTGTTCTAATCAAATTGTTTGCTATGTCAACAATGACGGATTGGTGTTAGGTCAAGAAGAAATGTACGACCCCTTGACAGGTAATAGCGATATATATGGCTATGTATGGACAGGCGAGAAGGCTATGAAGTTGGTTGATTGGCTCAAGGAAACACATAACGTAGAGATAGACCAATCGAAATACTTGCTGTATCGTGGTGTAGAGATGAGCAACGACGGCAAGGTGATAGCTATGCTTGCCTATGTGTTGGAGGGTGGTTTCCCTACAGGTGAAATTATCTCTATCATTGTTGCACTCGACCGTGAGATTGATATTTGTCCTCCTGTAACAGTAGGTTTGGAGAAATTGCGTGGCGTTAATAGCGTGCGTGTCACTTGGAGCGAGCCTCTGATGAATGCCGAGAACGTGCTTGGATATAATATTTATCGCGATGGAGTTATGATATGCGAGGGCCTTACCGATATGGCTTACATCGACGCTGTGCCTGCCGAGGGTACTTATAGTTACACCGTTACAGCACTATATGAGGGCGAAAACGGCAATTCTATAGAGTCGGAACACTCTATCGCAGCCACTATCAATGTGGTTGATGAGCCTGTTAATAAAGTGCGCAATATCGAAACGCATACTTACAACTACAACGACTTGAAGTTGCGTTGGGCTACTCCCGAGTCAAACTTGCCGTCTATTACTTATTACGATTATAACTCTTCGGCTACTGGTTTCGGTGGTGGCGTTGTTTCATTCCTTGCCGGTATTCGTATGCCTCACGATATGGTAGCCAACTATGCCGACAATCACGCCATTGCTCGCGTAGCATTTATGCCTCGCAACCCCGAGGCTATCTATTCGGTTAAGATTTTTGTCGATGGTATATTGGTGGTAAGCCAAGTAGTCGATAATGCCACACTGATGTATAACAATATGAATACAATTGACCTCGATACACCTGTTACTTTTTACAAGTACAGCGATGTATTGGTGGCAATCGAGGCCGATGCTACTAATTTCACAGCCGCATCAAACGACGTTATTGGTATGTGCTATGGCAATGTTGTAACTGGTTTCTCCGACTTGTTGCGCCAAAAATCTGAGCCCGAGTTCTATTCGCTCAACCAATCGTCTATCAATGCCGGTCATGGCGAGATGCCTGTATGTTGGGCTATATCGGCTGTATTGGCTGAAATGGAAGATGGAAAACCCAACGTCGAAATTGATATGATAGAGGGTTACGATGTATATCGCGATGAAGAAAAATTGGCTACTGTTGTCGAGCCTTATTATCTCGACAAAGGTGTTGCCGACGGAATGCACACATACGGTGTTGCTGTTCGTTATGCCGATGGCTCTGTAGCCGAGCAAACTACCCTAAATGTTCGTTTTACACCTCGCACTGCTGCGCTTAAGGCTATTAACGAAGTGAATGTTGGTGCCAATGAAACATTTGTTGAGGCGTCTTGGGAAGCTCCTCTCAACAATGACGAAACAGTTATTTCTTATTCAAGCGATAAATCGTCGGGTAAGGGTATTACCATTAAGGGCGCACTTGGTCTTGTCGAATACACCGTTGCTCACGACTACCCTTATAACTATGTCGAGTGGTACGATGGTTACAACATTGAGTCGCTCCGTTTCTATCCCACCGATGAGGCTGTATTTGTTATTGCTCTTGAAGTGGATGGTATCGATGTAGCCTTTATAGAGATTGGTGAGATGGGTGCAGAAGATGGTTATACGCTCAATAGATGAAATATCGTTGAACTGCCCGAGCCTGTTAAGATAAAGATGGGTAGCAGTTACCGTGTGAAGTTGGTATGCTCGGAGGTTGACCCCTCTACATATCCTATTTGCTTGGATAATGGCCGAACTCGCAGTGGCGTTTCTGATTTGTATTCGTTCGATTACGCTTCATTCAGTTCGGCTAATGCCGATGCCGGTGTGTCAGGTAATTGGATGTTGGGTATGGTGATAGCCAACGAAAGCACCGATTTGTTGCCTGTCGATTCCTACAAAGTAATACTCGATGGCGATAGCAACAACGCCGATAGAGTAACCGAAACAACTTATTGCAAAGAAGGCTTGAATTGGAACGATGGCGAAACTCACCGTATTCGTGTTAATGCTGTTTACAGTGTTGATGGTGGCACTCTCGAAATAGAGGGCACACAACAAACATTCAATGTGAAATCGGGTGTGGAAAGTATCGAGGTTAATCGTGTCACTGTATATCCCAACCCTGCTACCTCATATATCAAGGTTGACGGTTATGCCGAGAAACTTGAGTTGATAGATATGTCGGGTCGTGTTGTGGCCGAAACCGATGCTGCAATAATCGATGTTACTGCACTTGCTGTTGGTAACTACCTGCTCAATATCTACAATAATGGTAACGTTTCTACTGTTAAGGTAATGATTGTTCGATAAGAAGTATCTCATAGATAACTACAAACGATGAGTCAAACTTTTACTTGACTCATCGTTTTTCTTTCTTTGAGATAAGCATTCAAGGATACTTGCTCTTGCTGTGAAAACTATTTATTTCTCGCTCGTTTATTCGTATCTTTATCGCACATTTTCTCTTTTCAATAAATTGTCGTACCTTTACAATCTCTATGGATGTTAATATGAAGAATAACCACATACAACTCCCGGCCGAGTGGGCAAGACAGAGTGCTATTCAACTCACTTGGCCTCATAAGGATACCGACTGGGCTTATATGCTCGATGAGGTAGAGGCTTGTTTTGTCAACATTGCACGAGAAATTGCTGCAAGGCAGTTGCTACTGATTGTAACACCACATCCCGAGGCTGTGGAACAACGCATAGCCTCGGAGGTGAATATGTCGCGTGTGCGCTTTGTAAAGTGTGCTACCAACGACACTTGGGCGCGCGACCACGCAGGCATTACAGTTATGGTCGATGGTAAACCTACCGTTTACGATTTTGCCTTCAACGGCTGGGGCTTGAAGTTTGCTGCTTGCTACGACAACCTTATTACCTCGCAGTGCTATAAATCCGGTGTGTTGAATGCCCGATATGAAAATCGCCTCAACTTTATCATCGAAGGAGGCTCGATAGAGAGTGACGGTTGTGGTACGATGCTCACAACGAGCGAGTGCCTACTGTCGCCCAATCGCAACGGTGAGTGGAGTCGCAATCAGATTGAGGAGTATCTCAAAGATGCCTTTGGCTTGCAACAGGTCTTGTGGCTCGATTATGGCTACTTGGCAGGCGATGACACCGACAGCCACATCGACACATTGGCGCGTTTGGCTCCCGACAATACAATTGTGTATGTGCGTTGTGAAGATAGTGACGATGAGCATTACGAACAGTTGCAGGCTATGGAATGTCAGTTGCGCACATTCCGTACGTTGCAAGGTGAGCCTTATCGCCTATTGCCATTGCCTATGGCTGCCGCTGCTTATGATGAGGAGGGCGAGCGACTGCCGGCAACGTATGCCAACTTCCTCATTCTCAACGATGCTGTGTTGTACCCAACCTACGGAAACGCCACGCTCGATAAGGTTGCTGCCGATGTGTTGGCGCAGGCCTTCCCGGGTTATGAGATAGTGGGTATCGATTGTTGTGCATTGATACGTCAACACGGATCGTTGCATTGTGTTACGATGCAATATCCCGAAGGTGTGATAGAATAAAATAATAGAATGTTATGAGCAAAATACTGAAAGTGGGCATTGTGCAACAAAGCAACACTGCCAATATCGAACAAAATAAGGCTGCCTTGAAGGCCGGTATAGAGAGTTGTGCCAAGCAAGGCGCGCAGTTGGTTGTTCTGCAAGAATTACACAATTCGTTGTACTTCTGTCAGACCGAGGATACCAACCTCTTTGACCTTGCCGAGCCGATACCCGGCCCTTCTACCGACTTCTATTCGCAGGTAGCACGCGCTTGTGGTGTGGTATTGGTAACGTCACTCTTTGAGCGTCGTGCGCCCGGTTTGTATCACAATACGGCAGTGGTATTCGATAGCGACGGCTCTATGGCCGGAAAGTATCGCAAGATGCACATCCCCGACGACCCTGCTTATTACGAAAAGTTCTACTTTACACCCGGCGATTTGGGTTTTGAGCCTATATCGACATCAATTGGTAAGTTGGGTGTATTGGTATGCTGGGATCAATGGTACCCCGAGGCTGCCCGTCTGATGGCTTTGCGTGGAGCCGAGTTGCTCATATATCCCACGGCGATAGGGTGGGAGAGTAGCGACACCGATGCCGAGAAAGCACGCCAACAAGGCGCGTGGGAAACAGTGCAACGTGGTCACGCCGTAGCCAACGGATTGCCTGTTGTTACCGTCAATCGTGTAGGTCACGAGCCCGACCCCTCAGGACAAACTCGTGGCATACAGTTCTGGGGACACAGTTTTGTAGCCGGCCCTCAAGGCGAATTGCTATTCCTTGCGCCCGACGATGCTCCTTGCACTACTGTTGTCGAGGTTGATATGGAACGCAGTGAGCAGGTGCGCCGTTGGTGGCCATTCCTGCGCGATCGTCGTATTGAGAATTATGGCGATATCGTAAAGCGTTTTAGAGATTAATATTTACGCTATATACACACATAATAATCCCTCCGATGCAGGCTATAGGGCTGTCAGTCGGAGGGATTATTTTATCTCTTACTCTTCGGTCGTGAGGTATTATTTTTTATTTTGGTAGGTATCTCTTACCACCTTCAACTGATCGGAGTTATACAAGTCGGCAGGGGCTATGACGGGTTGTTTGGGATGTATTCGGTGTGCTTGCATATAGCCTATGGCATTCTCTATGTTGTAATTCTCTACAGGGCGAGGTATGTATAGTTCTATACCCAACTGCTCTTTGTATATTGTATATACAAGTTCCGAACTGTAATATCTATCGTTATCCATACGCAGGAAAATATCTCTTTGACAACCGAGGTACTTTTGGTAATCGATTTTCACATCTTTTACCTTGGCGCGTTTTATAACATATTTATTATTTACACCTACATCTATAAACTTGCTGAGAGGTATAATGCGTACAATGTCGGCAACTTCAAGCACATAGAAGTCGCCTTTTTCTTTCTCTATAATAATACCACAGTGCGATATGTTCGATTGTGTAACTTCGTGTATCAGTGTGGCCTCTTGTCGGGGTGATGTGTTGAATATTATGTCGCCCTCCTTGGGTGCTTGGCTTTGGCAACTTGCAAGTAATACAACAAGTAACAGATAATAGATTTTCTTCATATTGGTATGTTTTTAGGTGTCGTTTGTAAACAATTGGTATTGATGTACGAAGATACATATTATTCCTGATATATGCTCGATTTTTTATGACAAAATGACTGCGTGAACTGAAATTTTGTCTGCTAACGTGTTAATAATCACGACTTTTTGTCTTGATTTCGGGGTTGGTATCTCTTTTGCATTACCATCAGCGAACATTGCTCGTTGCAATGTGTTAAACTTAATAATATTAATAGAAAGGAGATATAAAATGAATTTCAACAATTTTACAATCAAATCGCAAGAGGCGCTTCAGAAAGCAGTCGATTATACCACCCGAGGTGGTGGACAATCGGTTGAGCCTGTTCATTTGTTGCGTGGTGTAATTGATGTGGGCGACAGTTTGGTTGATTTTATATTCCAAAAGTTGGGTGTCAACAAGCAGTCGTTACTGCAATGGTGCGACCGTTCTATAGCCAATCAGCCTCGCGTGAGTGGTGGTGAGCCTTATTTGAGTCGTGAGTCAAATCAAGTTTTGCAACGTGCTACCGATTACTCCGACCGTATGGGTGACAAATATGTGGCTCTTGAATCGTTGCTTATGGCTCTATTCTTGGTCAAGAGTGAAGCCTCTACTTATATGAAGGATGCCGGTATGACCGAGAAAGAGTTGGGCGCAGCCATCGATGAGTTGCGTCGTGGCAAGAAGGTGGCCGACCAAGGTGCCGAGAACACATACAATGCCCTATCGAAATATGCCATAAATCTCAATGAACGCGCCCGTACAGGTAAACTCGATCCTGTTATTGGTCGTGATGATGAGATACGTCGTGTATTACAGATTTTGAGCCGTCGTACCAAGAATAATCCTATACTTATAGGCGAGCCGGGTACGGGTAAGACTGCTATTGCCGAGGGGTTAGCACATCGTATTGTGCGTGGTGACGTTCCCGAAAACTTGAAGTCGAAGCAGATATTCTCGCTCGATATGGGTGCGCTGGTTGCCGGTGCCAAGTACAAAGGCGAGTTCGAGGAACGACTCAAAGCCGTTGTCAATGAGGTAGTAGAGGCTAATGGCGAGATTATTCTCTTCATTGATGAGATACATACACTTGTAGGTGCCGGCAAGGGCGAGGGTGCGATGGATGCTGCCAACATCTTAAAACCTGCCTTGGCGCGAGGCGAATTGCGCTCGATAGGTGCCACTACGCTCGATGAGTATCAGAAGTACTTTGAGAAGGATAAGGCTCTTGAGCGTCGTTTCCAAATTGTAATGGTCGATGAGCCCGATGAGTTGAGTACCATATCGATTCTTCGTGGACTGAAGGAGCGATACGAAAATCACCACAAGGTGCGTATCAAAGACGATGCCATTATTGCTGCCGTGCAGTTGTCACAACGTTACATTACTGACCGTTTCTTGCCCGATAAGGCCATCGACTTGATGGATGAGGCTGCTGCCAAGTTGCGCCTTGAAGTTGACTCTGTGCCCGAAAGCCTCGATGAGATAAGCCGTAAACTTATGCAACTTGAAATTGAGCGCGAGGCTATTAAGCGTGAGAATGACCACGACAAACTCGACTCGCTGGGTCGCGAAATTGCCGACTTGCGCGAGGAGGAAACTCGCCTTAATGCCAAGTGGACTGCCGAAAAGGAACTTGTCAATCGTATTCAACAGAACAAAATAGATATCGAAAATTTGCGCTTTGAGGCCGACCGTGCTGAGCGTGAAGGCGACTATGGTCGTGTTGCCGAGATTCGCTATGCCAAGGTTAAGCAGAAAGAGGATGACATTGCCGAGGCTCAACAACAATTGCGCGCTATGCAGGGCGATAAAGCAATGATAAAAGAGGAAGTCGATGCCGAGGATATTGCCGATGTTGTATCGCGTTGGACAGGTATTCCTGTCAACAAGATGTTGCAAAGCGAACGCGACAAGTTGTTGCACCTCGAGGAGGAGTTGCACCGTCGCGTAGTAGGGCAGGACGAGGCTATTCGCGCCATATCCGATGCCGTACGTCGCAGCCGTGCCGGACTCAACGACCCCCGTCGTCCCATTGGCTCATTCATCTTCTTAGGTACTACAGGTGTAGGTAAGACCGAGTTGGCAAAGGCTCTTGCCGAGTATCTGTTTGATGATGAGAATATGCTTACCCGTATCGATATGAGCGAATACCAAGAGAAGTTCAGCGCAACACGACTCATCGGCTCGCTTCCCGGATATGTGGGTTACGATGAGGGTGGACAACTCACCGAGGCAATACGTCGCAAGCCCTATTCGGTAGTGTTATTCGATGAGATAGAGAAAGCACACCCCGACATATTCAATGTGCTGTTGCAAGTGCTCGACGATGGACGATTGACCGACAACAAAGGTCGCTTGGTCAACTTTAAGAATACCATCATCATTATGACCTCCAATATGGGCTCGCAACTCATACGCGACAACTTCTCGCGTATGACAGCCGACAACCGTGAGCAGGTTATAGAAGATACGCGCAACGAGGTGCTGGCAATGCTGCGTAAGACCATACGTCCCGAGTTCCTCAATCGTATCGACGAAACAATTATGTTTACGCCCCTCGATCAAGATGAAATTCGCGAAATAGTACAGTTGCAGATTGATGGTGTGTGCCGTATGTTGGCCAAGAACGGTGTACAACTCAATGTCACCCCCGAGGCACTCTCATACCTCTCGCAAGAGGGTTATGACCCCGAGTTTGGCGCGCGTCCCGTCAAGCGTGTCATACAGCGACAGTTGCTCAACACGCTGTCGAAAGAGTTACTCGCCGGTAAGGTCGATAACTCACGACCCATTACCGTCGATATGCACGAAGGCAAACTCACCTTCGGCAATTAGTGTCGCGTTACATAAGATATAAAATCGGTGGTTACTCATTATAGGGTAGCCACCGATTGTGTTTAACTATCATATCAAAACCATCGATGAAATAAATTACTTGTAAACCATAAGGTATGTTTCTATATTTCAATGATTTAGTGTTGAATTTTATTACAATTTTGCTTGTATTATTACAATTTATTTTGTATATTTGTCAAAAGGATAGAGATATGATACTTCTTATTACAATAGGTGGAACGTGGGGGCACGCATTTGTACCACGCCGAGGCGCATAACGCGAACGTCGAATGCGGGCATGCCTGTAGGCAC
>JAFXIZ010000051.1 GCA_017532725.1 Bacteroidaceae bacterium | reverse complement strand
TGGGCGATGCACACAAAGCCTTTGCAGCACTTACATTTGTTCTTCCTAAATCGCAACCCCTTATCTACACAGGTCAAGAGATAGCCTTGAATCGCCGTTTGCAATTCTTTGAGAAAGACGCCGTTAAAGAACTTGTTGACCTCGAGTATAACAAGGAGTATCGTGACTTCTATCGCAACCTCTGCTCGTTCCGTCACGCCAACAAAGCCTTGGCTGCCGGCAGCAATGTAGCACCCATACAATTTGTAGAAGGTGTAGGTGAAAACGTATTGGCATTCACACGCCAAAAAGAGGATAACACCGTATTGTGCTTATTCAACTTCTCGGCAGAGCCCACTACTGTTACACTCACAGAGGCTGAGGCTGGCGACTACAAATGCGCTTGTGGCGAAACAAAGAGCCTAAAAGCCGGCGACACAATAGACCTCGCCGCTTGGGGCTTTATGCTTCTTGCAAAATAATATTATATCAAACAAAAGAAAGAGAGTTTCGGCACTGCCGAAACTCTCTTTTTGTATGTTTATTGTGATGCTACAATAAAATAGATTGATAGTTCAGATTTGTTATATGGCAACTTTTTGCACTTTGTTGCCTACTTGTACTTTGTAAGCATTAACATAGCCTTCGGGTACTTCAAGTTCGGAAACGAGCCTTCATCAATATGAAAGCTCGTCAACAGTATAATTAAGAAAATCATTCATTGGTTTTATCAGTAGCAGTTTCTGTGCTGCTTGTTCTATCCAATCGGGTCGGCTGATGAAATCATCGGTCTGTAGCCCCCACACTGTATAGTCTTTGCGCTTGACCCACTTCGTATGGTCACCCTCTTTGGGAAAATCGCGTGGCGTCATTTTGAGTGTTTCGCCTACGAATGTAGGGTAATTTTGCACAAATTGGGGTGCTTCGACTATCGACTGCCACTCGTCAAGGTTGTCATAAATGGCTTGTCGCAAGGCTTTTATCAAGCGAGTATCGGGACACCATATACCACCCGACAGTGCAACATTGCCCGGCTCTATATGCAGATAATATCCTGCTCGGGGACTTTTCTTGCCACCACGGGCAATGTATGCCGAGAAGTATGTTTTGTAGGGCGTCTTATCGGGCGAGAAGCGTATGTCGCGATAGATGCGATAGATGCAATCTTCTACTCGCAATCCACGCAATTCCTCATCGAAAGTGGCAAGGCGTGCTATGAGTTGCTCAACATCGGCAATAAATTGCGTTCGCAGAGCATCGTACTCACCTTTATGCGCCTGAAACCACTCGCGATTGTTGTTTTTGCGTAGTTCGACAAGAAAATCTATCAACCCTGTCATACCTCAATTATTGCTTGGCAGCATTGCGCTTTTCGACATAGCGAATGAATGCCTCATTGACAAGACGGTTACCTCCTGCTGTGGGATAATTGCCCGAGAAGTACCAATCGCCGGGGTGATTGGGTATGGCACGGTGCAAGCCTTCGATCGATTGATACACTATGTCAACAGGGCACTCTATATCCTCGGTGAGCATTTCCGAAATTTTAGCCGAAATCTCTTCCATTGTAAAGGGTGCATATATCTCTTTTACATAGTTTACTATCTCCTCTTTGGGCAGGTTGCGTTGTGCCAACGACTTGGCGTAAACCTCGTCAATTAACGATTCCATACCACGATCCTTGAGCAATTCCACTGTTGCACGGAAGGCAATGAACTCATCCATATTCGACATATCTATACCGTAGAAGTCGGGATAAAGTACTTGGGGAGAAGATGATACGATAACAATCTTCTTGGGATGCAAACGGCTGAGTATCTTCAAGATACTTTGCTTGAGTGTAGTGCCTCGCACAATACTGTCGTCGATGATAACCAAGTTGTCGACATAAGGCGTGATAGTGCCATAGGTGATATCGTAAACGTGAGCAGCAAGGTCGTTGCGTGTATTAGTTTCCGAAATGAATGTACGCAATTTAATATCCTTGATAGCCACCTTCTCGGTGCGTATGTGCATCTTGAGAATGCGATACAACTCCTCTTCCGATAGTTTGTTACGACCGTTCTTTATAAGTTTTATCTTCTCGGCAATGAGGTGTTCGGTCATACCCTCTACCATACCGTAGTAAGCCACCTCCGATGTGTTGGGAATGAACGAGAATACGGTGTGGTTCAGGTCGTAATCGATACTCTTCAATATTGAGTCAGTAAGTTGTTTACCCAGCATCTTGCGCTCGTTGTAAATATCTTTATCGCTTCCTCGTGAGAAGTAGATGCGCTCGAATGAACAAGCCTCATTCTTAGCAGGTTCCAAAATTTGATCAAATGTTACATCTCCATTCTTGCTGATAATGATACTTTCACCGGGGCTCAACTCATATACATCATCAATACCTATATTCATAGCAGTTTGTATGACTGGACGCTCTGAAGCAACCACAACAATCTCATCGTTGCGATAGTAGAAAGCGGGGCGTATGCCGTGTGGGTCGCGCAGAGCAAACATATCGCCACTACCGGTTTGGCCGCACATCACATAGCCACCGTCCCACACGCCCGATTCTTGGCGCAGAATACCGGCTATGTCGAGGTTGTCTTCAATCAAGTTGTTGATAACGCCTGTGTGACCTTCTTCGCGGAACTTATCGCTCAAACGGCGATTTTCCATATCGAGTGCATAGCCTAATTGTTCGAGTATAATAAATGTATCGGCATAGTATCGAGGGTGTTGGCCTTGAGCAACAACATAGTTGAATATTTCATCAACGTTTGTCATTGTAAAGTTACCACACAAGAGTAAGTTTTGTGATCGCCAATTGCTACGACGCAAGAAGGGATGAACGTAAGACAGTCCTTGCTTGTCGGTTGTCGAATAGCGAAGGTGACCCATATATACTTCACCAACAAAAGGCAAGTGCTTTTCAACCCACTCGCTATCCTTATCTTGATATGGTGTTTCGGCAATGGTCTTTTGTACTTTTCCGAAAATCTCCTGAATAGCACTCGTACCTAATGCTCTTTCGCGATAGATAAACTCTTCGGCAGGTTGTGCGTGAAGTTTTACGCAAGACAATCCGGCACCTTCTTGTCCACGATTGTGCTGCTTCTCCATCAAAAGCATTAATTTGTTAAGACCGTAGAGATAAGTTCCGTATTTCTCCTTATAATAAGAAAGGGGTTTGAGCAAACGAACAAGTGCTATACCACATTCGTGTTTGAGAGGATCTAACATAAAAATATGTATTATATAGTTTGATTAGCGATGCAAAAATAACGTTTTTATTCTGTATCTTTTATCTAAAAAGAATACTTTTTTTACTTATAAAATAGAAATACAGATAACATACTGTAGAACAGAATTGTTACCTGTATTTCATCATTATTATTTAATGAATAGTAGTTCTCGATACTTGGGCAGAGGCCACATTTCATTATCAATCATCAATTCGAGTTTATCGACGTGATAGCGAATTTCCTCCATATATGGCTCAACAGTATCGTGGTAAGCAATAGCCTTTTCACGCTCGTTCTCTATGCGATTGGCTACCTTGCGAGCCTCTACCATAGCATTGGCTGTTTCTTTGATAGAGAGCATATGTGAAGCAATCTTCTCAATCTCGTCCATATCTTGGCGTGCTATGGCTTCGACCTTTTCGGCAGGGAATAGATTCTTGATTTTGAATACATTGTCGATAAGTACCGATTGATAGCGAGTTGCTACAGGAATGATATGATTCATTACTAAATCGCCCAATACGCGAGCCTCTATTTGTATTTTCTTGGTGTATAACTCCCACTTCACCTCGTTGCGTGCTTCCAACTCCGATTGTGTCATAACGCCGGTTTTCTTAAACATTGCAACAGTTTCGGGCGATAAGTAGTTATCATACATAAGAGGAGCCGATGTTTCGCAATCAAGACCTCGGCGAGCAGCCTCCTCTTTCCACTCATCGCTGTATCCGTTACCGTCGAAGTGTATGGGTTGGCTCTCGATAAGCAACTTTTGTACCTCGGCAAATATGGCGTCTTCTTTGCTTGCGCCTTGTGCTATACGAGCATCGACATTCTCCTTGAACTCCATCAGTTGGCAAGCCACTGATGCGTTAACGGCTATCATTGATGATGCACAGTTGGCCGATGAGCCTAATGCACGAAATTCAAATCGGTTACCTGTAAATGCAAAAGGCGATGTGCGATTGCGGTCGGTATTGTCGAGCAATAATTCGGGTACTTGAAATACGTGCAAGTCAAGTCCACTCTTTGCTGCCAAGTTCAAAGCCTCGATTGATGGCGATTGAATTATTTTGTTGACAAGTTCGCCTATCTGCTTACCCAAGAATATCGAGATAATGGCAGGAGGAGCCTCATTGGCTCCGAGGCGATGCTGGTTGGTTGCCGAAATGATAGAAGCCTTGAGCAATCCGTTGTATTTATGAACGGCAGCCATAACGTTGGCTACGAATGTAATGAATTGCAGATTGGTTTTAGGCGTTTTGCCCGGAGCAAATAGTTGTACGCCAGTATCTGTGCCGAGCGACCAATTGTTGTGTTTACCCGATCCGTTTACACCCTTGAATGGTTTTTCGTGTAGGAGTACACGGAATTTGTGTCGGCGAGCCACATTGTTCATTACTGTCATCAACTGTAGGTTGTGGTCGTTGGCAAGGTTTACCTCTTCATATATAGGGGCAACCTCAAATTGGTTGGGGGCAACCTCATTGTGGCGAGTCTTACAAGGGATACCCAACTTGTGACATTCTATCTCAAAATCGTGCATAAAGGCTTCTACGCGCAAGGGTATAGAGCCGAAATAGTGGTCTTCAAGTTGTTGGTTTTTGGCACTTTCGTGTCCCATCAGTGTTCTGCCTGTAAGCATCAAGTCGGCACGACAGTTGTATAGTGCTTCATCTACCAAAAAATACTCTTGCTCCCATCCGAGATATGGTATTACACGTTTTACATTCTCATCAAAGTATTGGCATACGGCAGTGGCCGCCTTGTTGACACTGTTGAGTGCTTTAAGCAACGGTGTCTTATAGTCGAGCGACTCACCGGTATATGAAATAAAAATTGTGGGGATACACAATGTCTTATTAAGAATAAATGCAGGCGATGATATGTCCCATCCCGAGTATCCACGTGCCTCGAAGGTACTGCGAATACCTCCACTTGGAAAACTTGAAGCGTCGGGCTCTTGTTGAATGAGTAACTTGCCACTGAACTCCTCTACTACCCCACCCTTGCCGTCGTATTCGATAAAGCCGTCGTGTTTCTCGGCAGTACCGTCGGTGAGAGGTTGAAACCAGTGTGTATAGTGAGTTACGCCCATATCGATAGCCCACTGTTTCATACCTGCAGCAACGCCATCGGCCACTTCGCGACTGAGGGCTTTCTGATTGTCGATAGCATCAACCAAGGCATCGTAAGTCTTTTTAGGAAGATACTTAAACATTTTTTCTCGATTGAATACATACTCACCGTAGTATTCCGACGGACGACCTACAGGCTCTATAACCTTTACAGGCTCTCGACTGAGTGTCTCTTCAACTGCTTTAAATCGTAACATAGCAATTCTTTTTTACAGTAAATTCTATCAGGGTGTACCTTGATATTTATATACCTATTGAATAATGTAATTTTCGATTGCAAATTTAAAATAAATTAGTCGGTAATCAAAAGGGTTTGTAAAACAATTTTATTATTCAACATTTTATTTTTAAATTTGCATCATTATAAAACGGTCTAAAACTAACAATAATATGCTCTGTGCAATAGAATGGGATCCCTCCCCCGTACTCTTTTCGGTAGGCTCTTTTGCCATACGTTATTATTCACTTTGGTGGATTATTGGGTTGGCAGCAGCCTATTATATACTTAAGAAACTGTATAACGCACAACGTTTAAGCAGCAAGTATTTTGATTCACTCGTTGTATATGCCTTTATAGGTATTTTTGTAGGTGCACGATTGGGACATTTCCTCTTTTATGATCCCGAGTTTTTCTTTACTCGCCCATTGGAGATAATACTCCCTATCGCTCGCGATCAGGCAGGACATTACCATTTTGTGGGCTACTCGGGGCTTGCCAGCCATGGTGGCACGTTGGGACTGATGATTGCCTTGTGGTTATATGCACGCAAGACGGGCATAAACCTATGGCAAGTACTTGATAATATAGCCATTGCCACACCCATTACGGCTTGTTGTATTCGTATGGGCAACTTCTGGAACTCCGAGATTATAGGCAATCCCACGGGTAGCGATTGGGGAATTATATTTACACAAGTCGATAATGTGGCTCGACATCCGTCGCAACTGTATGAGGCTATTGCTTACATTGTAATATTTGTCATTGGTATCCTATTGTATAAGTGTTGCGACAAAAAGTTGCATCGAGGTTTTTATTTCGGTTACTGCCTCACAGCGATATTTACAGCGCGTTTCTTTATAGAATTTTCGAAGGTCAACAATGGTATTTTTGAAGATTTTACTCTCAATACGGGTCACTACTTGAGTATTCCGTTTGTTGCTTTGGGACTGTTTTGTATGTGCTATCGTTCAGTCTGTAGCATTACTCTTGGTACTACAAAGAAAAGCCATCGCTAAAATGTTTTATTTATGAAAAAACTCATATCTGCTATGACGTTGTTGTCTGCATCACTGTGTTGCTTGGGTCAATCTCTCGATTGGGGTATTATATCGCTGTGTTGTGTACACTTGCGCGCCGAGGCTCGACACGCCTCGGAAATGGTAACGCAGGCTGTAATGGGAACACCCGTTAAGGTAATTGCGACGCAGGATGAGTGGTACAAGATTGTAACGCCCGAAGGATATGAGGCGTGGGTACATCCTCAATCGATATCATTGCGTAGTGAAGATGCTATGCAGCAGTGGCAAAACAGCGAACGTTATATCTACACAAATATATCGGGGTACATATATCAGACACCACAAGAGAATGCAATGCCTATGAGTGATATAGTGTTGGGGTGTATTGTTGAGCGAACAGGCGCAAGTGCCAACGGATTTATTAAGGTATCTACTCCCGATGGCCGACACGGTTTTGTGCGCACCGGTGAAGTGAAAATGTTGAGTGATTGGGCGCGACAACAACCCGATATGAATCGCCTTGAACGAGAGGCGCGAATGATGTTGGGTACCACCTATCTATGGGGTGGAATGTCGGTAAAGGGTGCCGATTGTTCGGGCTTTACCAAGTTGTTATATTTCTCGCAAGGTATTATACTGCAACGCGATGCGTCGCAACAAGCCACTACAGGCGAGGCGATAGACTTCTCTTGTATCGACAACTTGCAACGAGGCGATTTACTCTTCTTTGGCAATAATGAAGGGCACATCAATCACGTAGCTATATACTTGAGTAAAGGTATGTATATTCACAGTTCGGGCTACGTTAAGTTGAACAGCCTGATTGTAGGTGATTCACGATACAATAATCAACCCATCTTGGCGGCACGACGCATTCTGTCGGCTGTTGACAGTGAGGGTATTACATCGGTGTGCCGTCATCCGTGGTATTTCAAACATTAAACGATAAAACATAATATTATGAAATTGAGCAGATACTTATTCATCGCTATCGCTGCTTGCCTTATTTCTTGTGGGCCAGAAGATCCCATAGATGATGACAATAATAATGGTAAGAACGATCCTGTAGTTGACAATTCGGGTAATTCAAGTAATGATGATACCCCCGATGAGCCTTTTATTCCGTCGGGCAAGTTTGTAGGTGCCGACCTCTCGCAGTGGCTTGCCTATACCGGCGACAATGCCGTATGGAAAGATGAAAATAGTAAGTCTATCAGAAACCTACCACAATACTTTGCCGATAACGGTTACAACATTGCTCGCTTGCGATTGTTTGTCAACCCCGACCTTGCCTCTACTGCTTGTCAAGACCTCGACTATGTAATAGCAAGTGCGAGAGCAATGCGCGACGCAGGTATGTCGATATGCCTCGATTTTCACTACTCCGATACTTGGGCCGATCCCGGCAAGCAATACAAACCGGCTGAATGGGAGTCGCTCTCTACTGCCGATTTGGCCGACAAGGTTTATACCTATACCCTGTCAACTTTGACTACACTCCGAAACGAGAATATTACCCCTACCCACATACAGATAGGTAATGAAATTACAGCCGGAATGTTGTGGAACGATGGTCGTGTAAGCGTGTGGGGCGATAGTGGTGACAAGTACGACACCGAGTCACAATGGAGCAACTTCCGATTGTTCCTCACCAGAGCAGCAGAGGCTTGTCGCGAGGTTTGCCCCGATGCAAAGATTATTGTTCACATCGATCGTGGTGGCGATGCAGCCACAGCCAAGCGTTTCTATTCGCGCATCGATGATATCGACTACGATGTTATAGGGCTCAGTTATTATCCCTATTGGCACGGCTCATTATCGCAATTGAGTAGTACAATCAGTACCCTCTCAAGCAATCACGCCAATAAAGAGATAATGATTGTAGAGACAGGTTTCGGCTACAACGAGTGGAGTGATGACAGTGCTACAGCCAACTATGGCAACTACGAATCTACACCCGAAGGACAGAAAAAATTCCTCGCCGATCTTGTTACAACGCTCAATCGTTACGACCACGTTACCGGTCTATTTTATTGGTTCCCCGAAGAGACCTATATCGATTGGCGCAGCGTATATCGCATAGACCTCAATCGTGGACTTTTCGATAAAGAGACAGGCAAAGTCCTACCGGCATTCCATTGCCTACCCGAGTTTGCGAAAGAGTGATTTTGTTTGGATGTCATATAACTACAATGGTTGTGGCAATTTCATAAAAAACGTAGAGATGTGTGGTCGCATCTCTACGTTTTTATTAATATCATTATAAGTTGAATTGCACCTATGGAATACAGGGAGTATAAGACTCACTATCAACTCACTATATTCACCCTACTTCACTTTCTTTAAGAGAAACGTCACATTCTCTTTGTTATTTCATCGGTAGTAAAGAGTGTAAATACGGGTTTGCCGTCGGGGGTATAGTTGGGTGTGGCAAGGGCAAAGAGGTCACCTATAAGTTGCTCCATTTCGGTGGAGGTAAGTACTTGACCTATGGGAATTGCTGCCGATTGTGCCAACGAAAGTGCTATACGCTCAAAGAGGTCGCCTGCGAGGTTACCATCGGTATTTTCGGCTGCCATAAACATTTGTTCTATCAAGTTGGTGACATCGAGCCCTTCGATACCAGCCGGCATACCACATACCGAGTAACTGCCACCACCCATATCGGATAGGTCGAAGCCAAGTTGTTGCAATGCCGGCTCTACCTCGCTAAAGAGTGCCACACGCGACGGTGACAACTGTATCAGTTCGGGGAAGAGCATCCGTTGTGAGGGTAACGACTGCACATCGGCACGACGCTCCATATATTGCTCAAATAGTATGCGTGTGTGCGCACGGTGTTGATCGACAAGTAACAGACCGTTTTTCGACGGTGTGACGATATATCGCCCCTTAAATTGCATATACAGTGAGGGCGACAATGTGGTACTATTGTCGATATTGAGGCTCGACTGAACATACTCCTCTCCTACTCCTGCCGATGTTGCTGTATTGTTGCACGGAGAGGGTATAAATGAAGCGATGTCATCGGTATTATTGGGTGTAGGTGTATCGTTGCAGCCCGATGTAAAACCTTCGTACAACTTTTGCCAATCGTAATCGGGTCGTTTGGCCGAGCCTCGCGAAGATTGGTTGAAGGGATTGTATGAGGGGTTGTAGCCTTTTGATGGCATTGTGTTTGGGGTACTTTGTATAAATGCCGGAATGTCGGGAGCATCCTCCATATCGAAGTCGATTGAGGGTGCTGCACAAAACTTGCCCAAAGCCTCTTTTACTGCAGCCATTACAATGGGCCACATAGCCTGTTCGTTCTCAAACTTTATCTCGGTCTTGGTGGGATGTATATTGACATCGATGGTATCGGGCGCAACGCTGAAGTTGATAAAGTAATTGGGCATTTCATTTTGTGGTATCAACTCCTCGTATGCCTTCATTACAGCCTTGTGAAATCCCGGATGACGCATATAGCGACCGTTGACAAAGAAGTATTGCAATGCGCCTCGCTTACGAGCAGCCTCGGGCTTGCCAACAAAACCGGTGAGTGAAACAATTGATGTTTGAGCCTCGACGGGTAACAACTGTTGGTTAAGACTCTTGCCAAAGAGAGCCACAATGCGCTGGCGTAGTGAGCCGGCAGGCAATCGATGCAACTCGGTATCGTTGTGTGTAAGCGTAAACTCAACCTCGGTATTAATAAGAGCCATACGCTCAAACTCGTTGATAATATTGCTCAACTCCACTTGGTTACTCTTGAGGAATTTGCGTCGAGCAGGTACGTTGAAAAATATATTCTTGATACTGAAGTTACTGCCAACTGGTGCCGAAACGGCTTCTTGTGACTCGCATTGCGATGCTGCGATGCGCAGACAAGTTCCCACTTCATCCTCGGCACGGCGTGTACGCAACTCAACTTGTGCAATGGCTGCTATCGAAGCAAGCGCCTCGCCACGAAATCCCATTGTGCGCAACGAGAAGAGATCGTCGGCTTGTCGTATCTTGGATGTTGAGTGTCGCTCGAATGCCAAGCGAGCATCGGTGGGCGACATTCCACAACCATTGTCGATAACCTGTATGAGTGTACGACCTGCATCCTTCAATATGATTTGTACGGATGTGGCGCCGGCATCGACAGCATTCTCTACCAACTCTTTAATAACCGAAGCGGGACGTTGAATTACCTCACCGGCAGCAATTTGGTTGGCAACAGAATCGGGCAAAAGATGTATTATATCACTCATAAGGATTGGTGTCTATAGGTTAAATTTGTGTCCACTCGTGCGACGTTGCTTGTCGTCTTCGCTTACGACAGGGGCTGCTATACGGCGATATATATCATCCTTATCGATGGGGCGACGGTCGCCATACCATATATATCGCTGTAGGAACATATTCTCTTTGGTAAGTTGCCCGAGAGGGTACATCTTACCCTTAACGTTAGGCCACATTACCATCTTTTCCATCTTGTTGTCCTTCAGGTAAATATTGAGGAAACTTCCGTTGGTATTGAGCATATCGGTAACGGTAGAGTCACTCTCTTGAGGATAGAAGATGGCCATTACGTTACCCGATGTTTCGATACGTCGCATTTCGTTATCCTCGAAGAAGGCTTTTATCGTATTACCTTCCATTTGGTCGTAATATTGCTCGCCTTTGCGTTGTGTGGCAAAAGCCGAGTTGATAACGTGCGCCCAATCGATGGTAGAGTCGTTGAAGAACATTCTGATTGTGTCACCGAATATTTGTTGATCGCCACTCCATATAATAGGCTCGTCAAACATTGTAAGCGAACTATCTCTTGCCAAATATTGCAACGAGTCGCACACTCCTTGTGCATCAATGCGATAGAATCGGACGCCATAGAAGGCTCGCAATACGCGTGTCGAATCGACATCATAGAACGACATAAGCGTATCGGCATGCATATATAAGGTGTCCTTGCGTGAGAACTCCATTACTCTGGCACTGTCGGTGGCAAATGTGTACTTGGTATTCTCATTGTAGAAACCATACTGACCTTCCATAATAACCGATTGGGTGGAGTCCATCATAAACATATTGCCGAAAGCCTCGCCAAATCGTTCATTGCGATCGTAATAGAGTGTGTCGCCCGATAGCATACGGTGGTCGCTGATAAGGCGTGAACGGTCGAGCAGCATTGCGTGGTCGTTGGCTGTATCGTACCAACCGTTGGTGGTGAGAATGGTATTATCATCCGATACGATGGTCGATGGCCCATACAGATAACTCATCTTACTATCGGTGTTGTAGGTAAGAGTGTCGGAATAGATTACATACTCGGGATTGGTAAGAACTACCTCGTAGTTGAAGCGAGCATCCTTTGTGGCAGGCGAATACTCACCATATATCGATACAAGTTCATTCTTATCATCTACAATAGAGCCACCGACAAAGTAGTATCCAAGATTTTCGGCCATATCGTAGTTCAGGCTGTCGGTATAGAGAGTAACGTTGCGATTGATCATACGCACATTGTTGCGCAATTCGGCCAACTGCTCCTTGCCATCGTAATATAGAACGTCGCCATAAATAAACAGTGTATCGCCCTGCTCCATTCGCACATTGCCAAAGGCGTCGAGTGAGTTGTTTTGCTCATAAAAGTATGCACTGTCGCAGTACATATACATACTATCCTTGCGAAACTGTACATTACCGTGCAACACTTTATAATCGGCACTCATTTTGGCGTCGAAAGTGAGAGAATCGGCGTAGAGCAAGTACACTTTTTCTTCCGATTCATTATTTTTATTATTGGTTGTAGCAGGGGTTTCTTTCTGCAATTGAGGTACACCCATAACAGTCGAAGCCAGCAGCGCGACCAATAATAGAGGGAATATACGAGATTTGCTCATACTCGCTGTGAGTTTATTTCTTTTCTAACCAACCGTCGTATTTAAACTCGCAATTGCGCCAGCCCTCCTTGATGCGAACGTATGTCTCTTTACGTTTGTTCTCAAGCCACTTTTGCAATATATCGCTGCGTTTTTGGGCTTCAAGCATATTGGCTATAACTTGATAATCGTTTACCAAGTCGGCACGGTGAGCCTCACGACGAGAGCGCAATTTTACAATCATCACAACCTCTTTGTTGTTCTTTACATCGATTGTAGTTATGGGCTTGGATATATCCCCTACTTCCATTGTTGCAACTGCTTTGGCTATGTCTTGAGGAAGTTCGCCCATTTCAAATCGAGTAGAGCCTGTCGAGGGGTTGCTCATTATACCCTCGTTGTAGCGAGTATCCTTATCTTGCGAAACATACGGAGTAGCAGCCTCAAAGGTTAACTTTTCCGACATAATATCGGTACGAATAGAGTCAAGTTGGTTAATGGCTTTAACAATATCCTTTTGTGATACTTTGGGCTTGAGTAGGATGTGACGGCAATTAATTTGGTCGCCTCGCTTCTCAATAAGTTGTATGATGTGATAACCAAACTCTGTTTCGACAATTTTAGATACCTTTTTGGGATCGCTTAAGTTGAATGCTACCGCGGCAAATTCGGGTGCCAAAGTACCTTTGCTCACAAATCCCAATTCACCACCACGCAAAGCCGAGCCGGGATCTTCGGAGTGAAGAATGGCCAAAGTAGAGAACTCACGCTCGCCCGAGTTGACTTGCTCCGAAAATTCACGCAATTGTGCCTTCACGTTGTCTATCTCTTGTTGGGGTACTTGTGGGTAGAGCGATATTACTTGTACCTCGACCTGCATAGGAATGGTAGGAAGACTATCCTTGGGCAGTGTGTTATAAAATTTGCGTACCTCGGCAGGTGATACTTTAATATCGCTGACCAATGTGCGTTGCACCTCTTGTACAATGTTGTTGTCGCGTACGTTATTGGCAAGTTCTTCGCGTATCTCCTTAAAGGGTTTACGGAAGTACTCCTCTACTTTCTCTTTTGAGCCTATTTGTTCAATAAAGTAGTTTAGTCGCATATCAACCTCTTGATTTACGCTACTTTCAGGAACAACAATTGTATCCAACTTGGCTTGATGAAGATAGAGTTTCTGAACAGCAATCATTTCGGGGATGACGCAATATGGGTCGCCATCGATTTTGTGACCTTCATATTGCATCTGTTGTATCTGACGCTCTACTTCCGAGCGATATATAGGCTCATCACCCACTACCCATACAACTTCTTCTATTATATTGTCTTGTCCGACTTGTGCATTGGCAAGTGTCGAAAATGCCATAAATGCACCTAAAAACAATGCTGTTTTCTTCATATCTTTTCTATTGATTTGTTGCTGTCGTATCGACAGTTGTATTATAAAATAACTCAACGATGCCATCGGCTACAGCCTCATCGTATAGTTCACGCTTCAGTTCTTTGTTAAATTCCATACGCTTCTCGTTGAGTAAAATTTCCAACACACGCGAGCGAGCAAATTCGTATGGCATAATATCGCCGGCCTTCAAATAACTGTCGATGCACAACAAGTATATCATATCTTCGCCTTTATGCTCGAATGTCTTATTTTGACTCAAAAACAGGTTGTCGTCTTTAAAGTCGTAAGGAATATTGTCTTTTATATCATCAAACCATACCCAACGGTCGAAGAAGTAGTCGTAGCCAATAGCATTTTTTACAGCGTATTTTTCAATCTTCTCTACGCCGTTAACGCCGGCCGATTTTACCCATTGGCGCAACGATTGCAGTTGTGGTGCATTGATAGGAACTTTCAGCAACAACCCTTTAACAATGGGCTTGTGCAACTTGAACTCCTGACTGTGTTCTTGATAGAATTGTTGCAAAGTGTCCTCGGGAATGCTTGCAGCAACACGCTCATCGGATAGACGCTTGCGATATTCGTGGCAGAAAAGATCTCGACGATATTCCTGTACCAACTTTTCAAGGCGTTCTACATCGGGAAGATTTTTGCAAGCCATTTCGTACAGTAACTCCTCTGCTATCCAATTATCTATATATCTATTGGCAAACACCATTTGTGCCGAATCGCTCAATCCACTCGGCATCACGTCATCTAATTGTTGTTGCGTAAAAGTGGCTGTACCTACCCTTGCCAGCACGTCTTGGGTAGATTTCTGTTTACCACGACATCCCCATACCGATAGTATGAGGATGACGCACATAGATATATGTAATATAGACTTCACTGCAATAATTGTTTCGTTGCTAAATTTACAACGAATTATCTAAAAACTATTATTTGTTAATGGTTTTTAATACATCTTCGTTTTTTACAACTGTAGCCCTTTTGTTCAAGTTCTCAACCCACACCTTTTCGAGGTACTCTTGGTAATCGGCTGTAACCTTGCCCTTAACGTCTTGGTAACTTTCGGGGGCTTTCAGTTTTTTACCCGATACGAACACTACGGGTAAGTCTTGTTTTCTTTCTGCTTTAGCACCTTCAAATACAAGTTCATCGACATACTTGTTGTCACCTTGTATGTAAATGCCTCTTTCGATAGAAACGTTTGTTGTAGAATCGTTGTTGAATGCTTCGTTTGCAGCAACCACTACATCATCGGCTTTAGTCTTTTTGATAAGTTTTTGTACCTCTTTGGCAATTGTATCGTTGGCGCAAGATACTACAAAACCTTTATAGTGAACTCTGTCCCAAGCATAAGATTTTTTGTTTTTCTTGAAGAATTTCTCCAAGCCTTTGGTATCTACTGCAGCCTTTTCCCAAACTTCACGATTGCTGATTTCGAAGAGCAACATACCATCGCGATACTCATTCAAGAGATTGCGATATTCGGGATACTTGGCAGTGAGGTTATTCATCTCGATATTCAACAAGCCCTCTTCGGCCAAGCGATTAATCTCATACTTAATGACATTTTCCACAACAGCATTGGCAGGGTTGCGACGCGACTTAATAGCCTTGGCAACCATTGGGGCTGTGATGTGTTGGTCGGCGTATGTAGCCAATGTCATATCTTGCTCGGCAAGTGTTGCCACAAATACCGAGTCCAACTTACCACCACTTAAGGCAACAGCCGTAGCAACTTGAACATCATCAACTTTATAATTGTATTCGTTTTTCAAACGGTCGATCAATGCTTGACGAGCCATACCCGAACGCTCGTCGCGTGCTATACGTTGCACCAAGTCGTTGCGCACTTGCTCAAAGGGAAGTACATCACGCTTATCATTCAATTTTATAATATGATAACCGTACGATGAACGTACAGGAGCCGCTATTTCACCCACTTCAAGCGAGAATGCAGCGTCTTCAAACTCTTTTACAAAATCGCCTGAGCCACACCAAGGAAGTTCGCCACCACGCATTGAGTTGGCTTGGTCATTCGACTTTTCACGAGCCATTTGAGCAAAATCGGCACCTGCCATCAAGTCGTTATAAATTGCTTCGGCTTCGGCCTTCTTTTGTGCTTCAACATCGGCCGAAGAGCCACGAGGAACAACCAAGAAGATGTGCGAGCATAGGCGTTCGCCTCTATCGGCACGAACATTGTGTACTTTGATAATGTGGTATCCAAAGCGAGTTTCAACGGGGTCGGACACTTCACCGACAGCCATTGCGAATGCAACTTTCTCAAAGGCGTATATCAAACGACCACCTTTGATATAACCCAAATATCCACCACGCGACTGCGAGCCGGGGTCTTCGGAATATTGTTGTGCAAGTGTTGCAAAGTCTTCGCCGGCTTGGGCTCTTGCAGCAACCTCTTTCGCCTTATTGAGAGCCGCAGTTTTGGCTGCTTCGTCGGGGAATTGTCCAAACGATATAAGGATGTGACTTATCTCAACGTTTTTGCAATAGTTGGTATAAGCCTCTTTCAAGAGATTTTCTTCGACCGTTCTATCGGTAAGATAAGGCTTGGCAAGTTCTCGACGGTAACCATCAAACTCCTTGATAAATGCTTGAGTCGTGTCAATACCGGCTTTTTCGGCAGCATCAACCTTGAGTTTGTAATTTACAAACAGAGGCAAGTATTCGTCGAGAGTCTTTATATCGACTTGTTGTTTGTTGTTCTTGTTATAAATATATTCAAACTCCGATTTTGTAACATCCTTGCCGTTGATGGTCATAAGGATTGCATCATCTTGCGCTACTGTGTTTCCACACATTACGGCTGACATAAGAGCCGACAAAATCCATTGCTTTTTCATATTTCTATGGTTGTTTATTATCTTCTGTTATAGTTTATTTGGTTAATATACAGGGTAAAGTTTGTTTATTTTATAAAACGAGGACAACAGACAAAAAATTGCCTGTCGCCCTGTTAATATACCTTATATATTTTCAATAAAAAGCATTATTGTCCTCTACTATAGTTGGGAGCCTCACTTGTGATATTTACATCGTGAGGGTGACTCTCGGCAACACCGGCATTAGTTATGCGTGTAAACTTGGCCTGATGCAATTGGTCGATGTTGTGTGCGCCACAGTAGCCCATACCGGCACGCAAGCCACCTATCATCTGATATACAACCTCATACAACGAGCCTTTGTAGGGTACGCGTGCTGCAATACCCTCGGGTACAAGTTTCTTGGCATCGTTTTCATCGGCTTGGAAGTAACGGTCTTTTGAGCCTTTCTCCATAGCCTCAAGCGAACCCATACCGCGATAAGACTTAAACTTACGACCATTGTAGATGATAGTTTCACCGGGCGACTCTTCGACACCTGCCAACATACCACCCAACATTACCGAGTAAGCACCTGCTGCAAGAGCCTTAACAATATCGCCCGAATAGCGAATACCACCGTCGGCAATCAAAGGCACGCCTGTTCCCTCGAGTGCTTTGGCTACGTCATATACAGCCGAAAGTTGGGGAACACCCACGCCGGCAATAACGCGAGTAGTACATATTGAGCCCGGGCCAATACCCACCTTAACGCCATCGGCACCTGCTTCTACAAGGTACTTGGCAGCCTCGCCTGTTGCTATATTACCTACAACAACATCAAGGTTGGGATATTTGGCTTTTACAGCCTTCAATACACCTACCACACCTTTACTGTGTCCGTGAGCCGTATCGATTACAATGGCATCAACACCTGCTGCTACAAGAGCATCGACACGATCCATCGAGTCGCCTGTTACACCCACACCGGCTGCAACGCGCAAGCGACCGAGTTCATCTTTACAAGCGTAAGGTTTGTCTTTGGCTTTAGTGATATCTTTGTATGTAACAAGACCTATCAAATGATTGTCTTTGTCAACAACAGGAAGTTTCTCGATTTTATATTTTTGTAGTATCTCGGCAGCCTCGTGCAAGTCGGTCGATTGAGTAGTAGTAACCAAGTTTTCTTTGGTCATAACATCGTCAACGAGCGAATTGAGGTTACGCTCAAAACGCAAATCACGATTGGTAACAATACCTACCAACTTACCTTCATCATCAACAACAGGAATACCACCGATGTGATACTCTTTCATCATAGCCAAAGCATCGGCTACTGTTGAGCCACGAGTGATAGTGACAGGATCATATATCATACCGTTCTCGGCACGTTTCACAGCGTGTACCTGACGTGCTTGCTCGGCAATAGGCATATTTTTGTGAATAACACCTATACCACCCTCACGAGCAATGGCAATTGCCAACTTTGCCTCGGTAACAGTATCCATCGCTGCCGAAACAATAGGTACATTCAACTTGATATTACGCGAGAATTTTGTCGTTAACTCGACATTGCGAGGAAGTACCTCAGAATAAGCGGGTATTAACAAGACATCATCAAATGTCAACCCGTCCATAACTACCTTGTCTGCAATAAATGACATAATGTATTAGCATTAAATTTTATTGCACGCAAAGATACACACTTTCAGCGAAGAAACATAGTATATAAGGACTTTTTTTACAAAAAAAATTCTATTGTGGCGTATATTGTGGCGTTGTTACACTACTATTAAGATACTATCCTTCCCACATATCCCACATAGCCTTTACTTGTCGAAAGCCATTTTCGAGCCGTATCATATTGGCAACCATAAAACTGTAAAACTCCTCCCACTGCTCTTGACGGTGTATGTCAATACCACTTTTTGAGCAGTAGATTCGGATAACACGTTTGCCACAATCACGCACATAATTTGTATCCCACACCAACGATGTGTCAAATTCAGCCTCAAGCAAATCACGATATTCGCAGAAGTGATTGTATAACTTCTGTTGCTGATCTTCGTTACGATGACTTATTTCGAGTATTACATAAGCACCGTCACGGGTAGCATCGAACATCATTGCAACACCTTTTAGTCGTGTATTGTGTAACATAAACTTGTGACGTCGGTCTTGCAATTCGGGATACGTTTCGGCGTATGCACTTAATCCATCCCAAAATCTCTTTTTTAATTCTCTTACTTCATCCTTTGAATACATATCGCGAAGGTACTATTTTTTTGATTATGTTGCAATATTTGAAATGGTTTCAAAACGCAACCATTCGTGCATAATTATGCATATTTTGTATAATATGAGCAAAAAAATTAAACTTTTTTGCAAAAAATATTTGCAAATTTAAAATATATATCTATTTTTGCAACGAAGAACCTTTTCATCATACTTGTTATATGTTATACCGACTGGTGCGAGATGCATCGGTCGGTAATGTTTTTTTACTTAAAATTTCATCTTGCGAATGCCATAATCAACATTTATTTGTAATTTCGCAGCCTGTAAGAAAAGTAACAAACAACACAAATTATGCGTGCAGTCATTACAATAGTTTTGCTTGTAATATCAAATGTTTTTATGACATTTGCTTGGTATGGTCACCTCAAGTTGCAAGAAACAAAAATTGTAAGTAATTGGCCTCTATACGGCGTTATATTACTTTCGTGGGGAATTGCTCTCTTTGAATACTGCTTTCAAGTACCTGCCAATCGTATGGGCTTTCGCGAAAATGGAGGGCCTTTCTCATTGATGCAACTCAAAATCATTCAAGAGGTTATCACTCTTGTGGTATTTACCGTCTTTTCTACCCTACTCTTCAAGGGTGAGTCATTGCAATGGAATCACATAGCAGCATTCCTCTGCCTCATTGCTGCAGTTTACTTTGTATTTATGAAATAAATAATTAGGGCATATCGACAAATGCTCGATATGCCCTAATTATAACATTAAAATTCGCTTGTGAAGTGGAAGCGTATTTTGGGGAAGTCGGTTTGAGCCATTTGTAGTACATAGCCCGAGTCGGCCATAAAGACATCGCGACCGTCTTTATCGACGCACATATATTGTGCCTTGCGACGCTTGAAGTTGTCGAGTGCTTCAGCATCGTCGCTCTCTATCCAGCAAGCCTTATACATACTGATAGGCTCCCAACGACATTGCGCTCCATATTCGTGCAAAAGACGGTATTCGATGACCTCAAATTGTAGTTGTCCTACAGTACCTATAATCTTACGTCCATTGAATTGGTTGGTAAACAACTGTGCCACACCTTCGTCCATAAGTTGGTCGATACCCTTTTGCAATTGCTTGGCTTTCATCGGGTCGTTGTTCTCGATATACTTGAACATCTCGGGCGAGAATGAAGGCAAGCCCTTGAAGTGCAGTTCCTCGCCTTCGGTAAGGGTATCACCAATCTTGAAACTGCCTGTATCGGGCAAACCTACTATATCGCCCGGGTAAGCCTCATCAACTACCGATTTTTTCTGCGCCATAAATGCCGTAGGACTGCTGAAACGCATCATTTTGCCACTGCGAACGTGCTTATAGTTGGCATTACGTTCAAATTTTCCTGAACATATTTTTACGAAAGCAATGCAACTGCGGTGGTTGGGATCCATATTGGCGTGTATCTTGAATACGAAACCTGTGAATTTTTCCTCTTCGGGTTTTACCTCGCGTTCAATGGCCTGAATAGACTTGGGTGTAGGCGCTATCTTTACAAAGCAATCGAGCAACTCTTTGACACCAAACATATTGAGAGCCGAGCCAAAGAATACAGGTGCAAGTTGTCCCGACAAATAGTCTTCTACTTCAAACTCGGGATATACACCTTCAAGCAATTCGAGATCGGTGCGCAACTTTTCGGCTTCGCGTGCGCCAATGTAGCCGTCCAATTCAGGACTGTTCACGTCGCTCAACTCGATGCGCTCGGTAACAACTTGCTTATTGGGTGTAAAGAGATTGAGGTTTTGTTCATACATATTATATACGCCCTTAAATGTAGCACCAATACCTATGGGCCAAGAGAGAGGGCGTACCGAAATTTTGAGTTCGCTCTCAAGTTCGTCGAGAATGTCAAAGGCATCACGACCTTCACGGTCGAGTTTGTTGACAAATACAATAACAGGAGTATTGCGCATACGACACACCTCCATAAGTTTGCGTGTTTGTTGCTCCACACCTTTGGCAACATCGACTACTATAATAACACTATCGACGGCAGTAAGTGTACGGTAAGTATCTTCGGCAAAGTCTTGGTGACCGGGAGTATCAAGGATGTTTATTTTATAATCACCATAATTAAATCCCATAACCGATGTTGCAACCGATATACCACGTTGCTTCTCTATCTCCATCCAGTCGCTTGTGGCTGTTTTCTTAATTTTGTTTGATTTTACAGCACCGGCAATGTGAATAGCACCACCAAAAAGCAACAACTTCTCGGTGAGTGTGGTTTTACCGGCATCGGGGTGACTGATGATGGCAAACGTACGTCTTTTTGAAATTTCGTCGGTAAGTGTACTCATAATATGTATGTGTCGTATTAATGTTATTCAATAATTATAATTCAAGTTCGCCGGCTTTTTCCATACGGTACTTCTCGGCAAGGGTTGTTATAAATGCCGTGATATCTTTCATAGCCTTTATGGTGTCGGCACTCACTTCACGTTGTTGCAATCGCAGCATCAATATGCCGTAAAGGGCATTGAAGCAAGTTTCAATCTCCCCTACTTGCGCACCTTGCGACTTGGCTCGCAACTCCACGATATAAGGCAAAGCCTTGTAGAATGCTGCTGTATAGAACGGTTCACGAGGTGACTTGAGCAGGCGCAAGTGCAAGTCGGTAAGGTCAATGATTACATTTTTATTGAGTTGCAAGTGACCTTTCTCGGCTACGCCTTCGCTTCGCATCATATCGATAAGACTCTCATACCATTCATACAAAGCCGTGCGTTGCTCCTCGCTGATTCCGGTATAAGCATCGACAATCTCGGTGCGTATGCGATCCAAGTCAAGACCGTAAGCACGTATTATATCCTCAATTTGCCACATATACAGCAAATATTCGGCAATATTTTCTTTTTTCTTTGCGCTAGCAGTAAACATATAATTAAGCCTCTTTGTAAATATGGGTGCAAAGGTAATATAAATTTTCTTACCTTTGCGCACAGTAAATTAAGATAAGCGCAATGAAGAATATTTACTTGCAACTTTTCACAACATTTATGAAGATTGGTGCCTTCACCTTCGGTGGTGGATGGGCTATGATACCCCTTATAGAACGAGAGGTGGTCGATAAGCATAAATGGATAAGTCGTGAAGATTTTATAGACGAACTTGCCGTTGCGCAATCTTTACCCGGTATATTGGCAGTAAATATGTCGGTGCTTGTAGGCAATAAGTTGCGAGGACTTAAAGGTAGTTTGGCGGCTGCCATAGGTACGATTCTGCCCTCGTTTGTTATTATACTGCTCATAGCCATATTCTTTGTACGCATCTACGACAATCCCACAGTGGCAAGCATATTCAAGGGCATACGTCCTGCCGTAGTAGCACTTATTGTTGCGCCTGTATTATCGACAGCCAAGAGTGCAAAACTCAATCGCCTGACATTTGCTATCCCTATTGTTGTTGCATTGGCTATATGGATGTGTGGCGTATCGCCTGTATGGTGCATCATTGCAGGTGGATTAGGTGGATATATTCACTACATTGTAAACCGTTACTCTACAATGTGTAGTAAGAAAGGAGGCAAAGAATGATGACATATTTATCGCTTTTCCTTACTTATTTGAAGATTGGACTCTTTGGCTTTGGTGGTGGATATGCAATGTTATCGCTTATTCAGCACGAAACAGTCGAAGTGGTACAATGGGGTGCGACAGCACCTTGGCTTACTCAAAGCGAATTTACCGATATTGTAGCCATATCGCAAATGACCCCGGGGCCTATAGGAATAAATAGTGCCACCTATATAGGTTATACTGTAACGGGTAGTGTGTGGGGCTCGGTTGTGGCAACTATTGCAGTGTGCCTACCCTCTTTTTTATTGGTGCTGCTTGTGAGCCGATTTATACTGCGAAACAAGGAGAATCCTATTATTAAAAGTATATTTAAAGGATTACGTCCTGTTGTCGTTGGGCTTATTGCATCGGCAGCACTATTACTTATGAATAGAGAAAATTTTTCGGATAATACTTTCAGCATTGCTATTGCGATAGTATCATTTATACTTGTATATTTTGCCAAACTACATCCTATATGGGTTATTGCCATAGCAGGTGTGGCAGGCTACATTATCTACTGATATGAAAAATTACGACGAACTTATCGAAGAGTTATTCAATCGTTTCCCGGCCTTTCAGCAAGTTGGTGCCGGTGCATATAAACCCGGACTTGAAAATGCCGAAGCCCTCGATGCCTATTTCGGACATCCACATCGCCGGTTTCGCACAATACACGTTGGAGGCACTAACGGAAAAGGCTCTACCTCTCATACACTTGCAGCCATCCTGCAAAAGAGTGGTTATAAAGTAGGTCTATATACATCGCCACATCTTGCCGACTTTCGCGAGCGCATCAGAGTCAATGGCGAGATGATACCTCGTGAAGCCGTAGAATCATTCTTGAAAGCCCACAGCGATGAAGCGTTCAACTTCCGTCCTTCGTTCTTTGAGTTGACAACGTTTATGGCTTTCACCTATTTTGCCGAACAACAAGTCGATGTGGCAGTTATCGAAGTGGGTTTAGGTGGCAGGCTCGACACAACCAATGTAATCACCCCCGACATCAGTATAATAACCAATATAAGTCTCGACCACGTTGCAATGCTTGGTCACGACTGCCCCTCTATTGCTCGCGAGAAAGCCGGCATCATAAAAGAAGGCATCCCTGCAGTTATAGGCGAAGCAGAGGGTGACGTTAAGGAGGTTTTCAAACAACAAGCCCAACAAGTGGGCGCACCCATCTTCTTTGCACAAGATAATAATATCATAACAACGGCACAAGCCACAAACGGTGGTTGGCAGTATGAAAGTCGCGTAGCCGGTAGTATATGGGGCGAATTAGGTGGCTTGTGCCAAGAGAAAAATGCAGCCACTATTCTCACAGCCGTAGAGCAACTACGCCTATTGAATTACAATATAAGCGATGAAGCCGTAAAAGAGGGGTTTGCACAAGTAACAACATTGACCGGATTGCGAGGACGTTGGCAACGATTGAGTGAGCATCCCCTTGTTGTGTGCGACACAGGGCATAATGTAGGAGGTATTCAATATATTGTCGAACAACTTGAAAACACACCTTGCAACACCCTTCGCATAGTGTTGGGAATGGTCAACGACAAAGATATTTCGGGCGTTATATCGTTACTGCCTCGCAAAGCACAATATTACTTTACGCAAGCATCGGTTGCTCGTGCTTTATCGGCCGATGAAGTGGCATCGATAGCAGCCAATCACGGACTAAAAGGTGAAAGTTATGCATCGGTAACCGAGGCATATAATGCTGCCAAACGCGATGCAAGCGAAGGTGATCTCATATTTATCGGAGGTAGTACCTTCGTAGTTGCCGATTTGCTGAAGGATTGGAAAGAATAATTGTGCTGGTATATTGATTATAAACAGTATGGATATGACTATAATTTGGATATACGGTCGTATTCATCAAGCATACCCATCAATTCGCTGCGAATGGCTGTAAGACGTTTCAAAACCTCTTGTTTGTTTACTTCGACATTGCGACGACTGCGTAAAATTTTCTTTACGCCCTCAATTGTATGCCCCTCCTCCTTGACAAGACGATGAACGATGCGCAACTCGTCGATATCCGAGGTTGTATATTTGCGAGTACCACCCACACTGCGGCGAGGACTCACTGACGACAGTTCTTTTTCCCAATATCGCAATGTTGAAGCAGGAACATTGAGCATATTGGCAACCTCACTTATCGAATAATACATTTTTTTCAAATCACTGTCATTCATAGCATACATATTATTGGTTGCTCACCTCTTGAATCATACGGTCATACTCTTCGGGGGTAACATCCATAAAGAAGTAATTGATAGGATCAACATTGCGACCTCGATATATCACCTCATAATGAAGATGCGAGCCTGTGCTCTTTCCGGTATTACCAACCTGCCCTATCCTCTTACCACGAGTAACTGTTTCGCCTTGTAATACCTCTATCTTATTAAGATGGGCATATCGGGTAACGTAGCCATATCCGTGATCCAATTCGATTGTATTTCCATAACCTCTGCGCCAACCGGTAAATGTTACTTTCGCATCGCCCGACGCATATACAGGAACTCCCCTATCGGCAGTAAGGTCAATGCCATCGTGAAAGTTACGCGTATTAAACACGGGGTCGATACGCCATCCGAAACCCGAGCCAAGACGTCGCAAGTCTTTATCGGCAACAGGTTGAATGGCAGGGATGTGCTTCATACGGTCTTCTTGATTTCGTGCCAAATCGACCAATTCGTTGAACGAGTTATCTTGTACATAGAGGTTGCGAGCCAAACGGTCAACATCTTGTGTTACCGTTGCTACCAACTTGCCATTCGACATTTGTATCAAGTGGGCATAACGCGCAGCATTATCAACACCGGCATTACGCACCTTGTCGCCTATAGGATCGACTTGCATTATGACACGATAGAGGTTATCATCGCGCTGTTTTATATCATCAAGCACTACCATTGCATCATCTACACGACGCAACAATATGTTGTATTGTGCTTGCAGTTTTTCATTTTCGAGTTTCAGCATCTCCTCTTTCGGCGAGCCAAAGAAGAAATATACAACAAGAATAAGGGCTGCTCCAATAAAAAGACTACTTAAGAGTATAAGCAGCAAATTGCTCCACCAATTGCGTGTAGCCTTTACAGGTTCGTAGGTATTGGTTTGTGCGTTATATATGTAATACTGCTTCTTACTCATTGTTTGTTTTCCCTTTGCGTGGCATTATTTGCTGCAAAAATAAAAAAAATAGATGTTATACGACACTTTTTTATCGTTCGATAGGTGCAAAATTAATATTTTGGGTTATTTTTGCAAACTGTTTTCAATAATATTAATTGTATCATAACTTATTTTGAGTTTTGAGGCAGTAAAAAAGATAGTACAAACATAATTTATACATTAAGAAAATGCTTACAGCAAAAGAAATCAGAGAATCATTCAAAGCTTTCTTCCAATCGAAAGAGCATCAAATTGTTCCCTCGGCTCCTATGGTAATCAAGGATGACCCCACATTGATGTTTACTAATGCCGGTATGAACCAATTTAAAGACATTATCTTGGGTAATGTACCTATTAAATACCCTCGTGTAGCCGACTCGCAAAAGTGTCTGCGTGTAAGTGGTAAGCACAATGACCTTGAAGAAGTAGGTCTCGATACATACCACCACACGATGTTTGAGATGTTGGGTAACTGGTCTTTTGGCGATTACTTCAAGCAAGAGGCTATCGATTGGGCTTGGGAATATCTTATCGATGTGTTGAAACTCGACCCTAATCGCATCTATGCAACAGTATTTGAAGGCTATGAGCCCGAAGGTCTTGAGCGTGACAACGAAGCAGCAGGATATTGGGAAAAACACCTTCCTGCCGACCATATAATTAATGGTAATCGCAAAGACAACTTCTGGGAAATGGGCGATACAGGTCCTTGTGGCCCCTGCTCTGAAATACACATCGACTTGCGTAGCGACGAAGAGCGTGCTGCAGTCGATGGCCGTTCGCTTGTCAACCAGAGCAATCCTCATGTAATAGAGATATGGAACCTTGTGTTTATGCAATACAATCGCAAAGCCGATGGCTCGTTGGAGTCGCTTCCTGCCAAGGTTATTGACACCGGTATGGGCTTCGAGCGTCTTTGTATGGCACTACAAGGCAAGACATCAAACTATGATACTGATGTGTTCCAACCCATCATTCGCGTTATAGGCGAAATGTGTGGCAAGCAATATGGCAACAATGCTCAAGATGATGTTGCTATGCGTGTTATTGCCGACCACATTCGTACTATTGCATTCTCTATCACCGATGGTCAGTTGCCTTCGAATGCTAAAGCCGGCTATGTAATACGTCGTATCTTGCGTCGTGCTGTTCGTTATGGTTATACATTCCTCGGACAACGTCAAGCCTTTATGTATCGCCTCATAGATATTCTTATTGACACTATGGGTGATGCCTACCCCGAATTGGCGGCTCAACGCGACCTTATCGCAAAGGTTATCAAGGAGGAGGAAGATGCATTCTTGCGCACTCTTGAGACAGGTATTCGCTTGCTCGATAAGGTAATGTCGGAGGCTAAAGCAGCCGGTAAAAATGTTATCAGTGGTAAAGATGCCTTTACCTTGTATGATACATACGGATTCCCCCTCGACCTTACCGAACTCATCCTTAAAGAACACGATATGACAGTAAATATCGATGAGTTCAATGCCGAGATGCAACAACAAAAAGAGCGTGCCCGTAATGCTGCTGCAATAGAGGCCGGCGACTGGGTAACATTGCGCGAAGGCGAGCCTGAATTTGTCGGATATGACCTCACCGAATGTGATACCGAGATATTGCGTTATCGCAAGGTTAAACAAAAGAATCAAGAGTTCTATCAAATAGTGCTTAACCGTACACCTTTCTATGCCGAAATGGGTGGTCAGGTAGGCGATTGTGGTACACTTACCACAGGCGATGACGTTATTGCTATAGAAAACACCAAGCGTGAAAACAACCTTGCAATACATATTACCAAGAAATTACCTCAAGATGTAACTGCAACATTCCGTGCCACTATCAACAAAGAGGCTCGTATGGCTACATCTTGCAACCACTCGGCTACACACTTGTTGCACGAAGCATTGCGCGAGGTACTTGGTACACACGTTGAACAAAAAGGTTCGTATGTATCGCCCGAGTCATTGCGTTTTGACTTCTCGCACTTCCAAAAGGTAACCGATGAAGAGTTGCGCCAAGTGGAACGTATTGCCAATGCCAAAGTGCGTATGGCAATGCCCCTCGATGAACATCGCAATATGCCTATCGCCGAGGCTCGCGCTATGGGTGCTATGGCACTCTTTGGCGAAAAGTATGGCGAAGAGGTGCGCGTAGTACGATTTGGCTCATCGGTAGAATTGTGTGGTGGTACACACGTTGCCAATACCGGTAATATTGGTATGATACGCATCGTTAGTGAAAGTTCTATCGCAGCAGGTATCCGTCGTATAGAGGCTGTGACAGGTGCCAAGGTTGAAGATATGATTAATGAGGCTGAAAAGATGATGAAACAAATCAAGTCACTCTTTAACAATGCCGCCAATATCATACAAACTATCGAGAAATCTATCTCTGAAAATGCCGACTTGCGCAGTCAAGTAGATGAATTTACCAAGGAACGTACGCTTGCCATTAAGGAGATGCTTATTAAGAATGCTGTTGAAGAAAACGGTATTAAAGTTATCCGTTATGTAGGTCCTATGCTTCCCGAGGTTGCTAAAGACTTGGCATTTATGTTGCGTGGTGAGATAACCGAGAAGATGGCATTCATAGCAGCAACTGTAAAAGCCGGAGAAGAAAAGCCCTTGCTTACCGTTATGCTCAGCGATGATGTTGTAGCAAGTGGTAAGAACGCATCGCAAATTGTGCGCGAAGCAGCCAAGGTTATTCAAGGTGGTGGTGGTGGTCAACCCCACTTCGCTCAAGCCGGTGGTAAAGATGCTTCGAAACTCAAAGAAGCACTCGACAAACTTCACGAATTGGTTATAGCATAAGATATAACTTTATTACACATTGCAGCCACAGTTCCCAATAGGTACTGTGGCTGCTTTTTTATTAATAAATTACAATTGATGGTAACCTTTGTAACGATTGGATAATTAATTATAAGTGTTTTATCCTTCTTTTTATCAGTCATTCCCGCTCTACCATAAATTCAGTTTATCACACTTGCACATATAATTAACGAGCGCAATATCGATGATACTGCGCTCGTTAGTGATTATTAGAAATTTACTGTTTACAATCAGATGCCAAGATCTTTCTTAAAGGCTTCAATCTTTTCATCGGCAAGGCGATTAGCCTCGTCATAATCGGCGTAACTATTCATCGCTATACCACGCACCTCGATGTAGAATTTGATTTTGGGCTCTGTTCCCGACGGACGTACCGAAATCTTGTCGCCGGCAGCAGTGAAGTATTGCAATACATTCGACGGGCAAGGCATATCAAGAGTGGTAACATTACCTTCGGCATCGGTAGCAGTGAGGTTTTGATAGTCTTTTATGAGCACCACGGGTGAACCAGCAAGTGTCTTAACGGAATTCTCACGGAAAGACTTCATCATTGCTTGAATCTCCTCAGCACCTTGTTTGCCTTTGCGTACTACCGAAATACCTTTCTCTTTTGAGAAACCATATTTGAGGTATATGTCTTGAATCATTTGGTACATAGTCAAGCCACGATCTTTAGCCCAAGCAGCAATTTCGGCCATAAGTGACATTGCCGATACGGCATCTTTATCACGTACAAAGTCTTGAGCCAAGAAACCATAACTCTCCTCGCCACCACCAATGTAACGCTCTTTGCCCTCAAGGTCACGAATTACTGATGCAATCCACTTAAAGCCTGTGTAGCAGTCGTACATCTTGATATTGTTACGTTCGGCTATAGTCTTAATAGTCTCGGTAGTAACGATAGTCTTAACGATAAACTCATTACCCTTGAGCAAGCCACGCTCTTGGTAGGCTGTCATAATGTAATTGAGCATAAGCATAACGATTTGGTTACCGTTAACGAGTACCCATTCGCCCTTATCATTCTTGACAGCGATACCTATACGGTCGGCATCGGGGTCACTGGCCATTACCAATTCGGCATCTGTTTCGATGGCACGTTTCACAGCCATATCAAGAGCAGCAGGCTCCTCGGGGTTGGGAGAAACTACAGTGGGGAAATCGCCACTTACAACATCTTGCTCGGGAACGTGTATGATGTTGGTAAAACCAAAGTTTGCCAACGATGCAGGAATCATCTTAACACCTGTACCGTGTATAGGTGTATATACAATAGGTATATCGTGATGCTTTGCAATAATGTCGGGACAGAGTGACAATGTCTTGATGCGATCGAGATAGATTTTGTCAATCTCCTCACCTATTATCTCTACCAATTCGGGGTTACGCTCAAACTTGATATCGGTAACGGCTGCAATCTTGTTAACTTCATCAATGATGCCTGTATCGTGAGGGGCAATAACTTGCGCGCCATCGCTCCAATAGGCTTTATATCCGTTGTACTCTTTGGGGTTGTGTGAGGCAGTGAGGTTGATACCGGCTTGGCAACCCAACTCACGAATGGCAAACGACACCTCGGGAGTGGGACGCAACGACTCAAAGAGGTAAACTTTAATGCCGTTGGCCGCGAAGATGTCGGCTGAAATCTCGGCAAACTTACGGCTGTTGTTGCGACAGTCGTGACCAATGGCTACCGAGATAAGGGGCAGATTGGCAAAGTTTTTCTTCAAATAGTTGGCAAGACCTTGTGTTGCAGAACCTACAGTATAGATATTCATACGGTTAGTACCTGCGCCCATAATGCCACGCAAACCACCAGTACCAAACTCAAGATCGCGATAGAAACTCTCTATCAACTCTGTTTTGTCGGGGTTGTCAAGCATTGCTTGCACAGCAGCACGAGTTTCCTCGTCGTAACCTGCACCGAGCCATACTTGCGCACGGGCTGTTACTTCTTTCAACAATTCTTCGTTTTGCATATCTTTTAATTTTAAGTTTTCGTTTTATGTGTGCAAAGATAAAGTTTTTTAAAAAGTTTAGCGAAATATCTTCACTTATTTAACTTCTTTCTTCAACAAGTGGTCGCCTGTACGACGCACAATCTCATCGTAATACTCTTGTGAGTAGCCGGGGAATTGTATTTTGTCGGGCAAACCATACTCATTTGTAACGAACGACCCGTCGGGATTTTGACTCTTAACGTTACCATCGAGGAATTTCACCATCAGGAATTCGCCTAACTCTTTCCAAGTTTTTGTGCTATACTCGGCCGATTGGCAACTGTATGTAGTAAGCAATTCGCGAGCAGCACTTTCGCTTATGCCATAAAGAGCATTGGCCAACTCATCTATGGTAGTTACTTCTTCTTCAAATTGATCTTCCAATCTCTTCTGAACATTGCGAATATCACCAATCATAGGATTGTAACGGTTGTATGCCATATTAGCCACCCAGTTGTGTACCCAGAAGGCCGATGTCCAAGAGAAGTTGTACATATCGCCATTGGCAGGGCTGAAGCATTCGGGTACTTTGTTACTGCTACAATACATAGGTACATATACGGCGGTATTGGCATCATCTACACCAAACCACAAAATACCACTGATAGCCTCGGGCAAGTTGGGACGTATTTGTGCTACAAGTGTGAAGGCTGTTTGTTGTGTTGCTATGGCACGCTCATTGAGATACTCTTTACCATCAACAGTAAAGTACATAGGACGGTAGCGATAAGGCGATCCGAACGGGCCACCACCTACATCATTGTGCATATCGTAAGGTGTGCCGTCAAAGTGGTCGCGCATAGCATCTTTCATATCGCGCAATGTAAGTTTGCGGTCGGGACGAACATAGAGAGGCAACACTTCGCCACCTTCATTTTCGAGATATGAAAGATATTTTTTCATCTTACCATTGAAACGATTGAAGAAACTCCATACACGAGCATCGCAACCACGCAATGCACCGTAGTCGAGAGGTGCATAAGCCGATGAGAAACTAAAGTTTTTATCTTTGCCTTTGTAGTAGCCCATCTCGCGTGCAAAAGTTATAACATCGGGCGAGTAGATACAGTTCTCGGGGTCATTCAAAGGGAACTTATGGATACGGGCTTGATTGGCGTGACCCGATATGCAATCGTCGGGAATGCGAATGGCTACCCAAACAGCACCTTTACGACCGGGACCTTTACCAATAAGTTCGAGTATCCAAGCCTCGTTTTTGTCGGCAATAGAGAACGACTCACCACTGCTGTAGTAGCCATATTCGGCAACAAGGTCGGTCATTACCTTGATAGCCTCGCGAGCAGTACGCGCACGCTCAAGTCCAAGTTGTATAAGTGTGCCATAGTCAATTATACCGGTTGTATCGACCAATTCGGGACGGCCACCCCAAGTTGACTCGGTAATAGCCAACGCACACTCATTCATATTACCTATAACGGCATAGGTGTGAGGAATTTGAGGAATTGCGCCAAGAGGTTTACCTGAATCCCAATCGACAATCTCTCTCATATCGCCCGGTTGCCAATCGCCGGCTGGTGTTGATGTTAATGAACCATACAATCCGTGTGAATCGGCCGAGTATGTAATCATTACACTGCCGTCAACCGTTGCATTACGACCGGCTATCAGTCCGGTACAAGCCATTGCTGCAATAGGCGCTACCAAGGCAGCAATAAGAATCGATGAAAATCTTTTCATAATGATGTTGTGTTTTTCTAAAGTTTTATTTTACCATTTTATTGTTTTCTTTGTTATTGCTGTGTTACCACAATTATCGGTAACAGTCACTGTCAATGAATGTTTTTTATTGCGAGATATAGGAGCATCGGCAAGTCGGCACGACAGCATATTACGCTTTGCATCATACTCAAAGAGGCAAAATTTGTCGTCAATCTCACAACGATAAGTTGCTACACCACTCCCTTTATCGGTAATTTTTATTTTTGCATTACCTGTTGTAGCCCACTTTTCACTATCAACAAGTGTAATTGTAGGCGCAACGGTATCGGCTACTATAGCA
>JAFXIZ010000050.1 GCA_017532725.1 Bacteroidaceae bacterium | reverse complement strand
GGCATAACGTAGCAGCGAGTGTGTACAGCCGAGGGTAGTTGCACGCAGGCAAGTCGGGCAGCATCTTTCTCGGTTGTGATTATTATAGTATTATTATTCTGCCCCATTTGTTTTACAAGATTATCAATATCTCGTGATGTGAAGTCGTGATGATCGGGGTAATCAAGCGTGGTTATTTGTGTCGAATATCGGCTCAAGTACGCTACAAGAGGTTGTGGGTTGGCTATGCCGGTAAATACAATAACACGCTTCTCTTTTGTAATTTGCTCGATGTCCGATTGAGATAGGTCGGCTATATTGTATGGCATACCATACTCGATATGGGCAGCGTATAGCGTGTCGGCATCGATGTTGAGGCGTTGAGCCTCGTTGCGTAGTTCTTTATTGTCGATTAGGTGCTTACACTTGGTGAGTACAACCATATCGGCGCGTTGCAGCCCACTTATAGGCTCGCGCAGACGTCCGGCAGGCAGCAGGAGGTCGGCATACGGTGGGCGATTGTGGTCGCACAACACGATAGAGAGGGTAGGGCGCACATATCGGTGCTGGTGCGCATCGTCGAGCAATATCACCTCGGGAGGTTGTTGTAATTGCAACAGTTGCTTAATACCACGTCGCCTATTGGCATCGACGGCTACTGTTACTTGCTTATACTTGCTGTGTATTTGATAAGGCTCATCGCCCAACTCTTGTGCTGTCGATTGTGTATGGGCAAGAACAAATCCCTTGCTCTTGCGACGATAGCCTCTGCTCAATACGGCTATGCGCAAGTGGGGCGATAATAGTTCTATAAGATATTCTATCATAGGGGTCTTGCCCGTTCCACCTACGTTGATGTTGCCTACCGAAATGATAGGAATAGAAAACTCTTCGGCCGAGAGTATTCCTCGGTCGAAGAGTCTGTTTCGCATCCACACTCCTGCACCATACAGCCACGCCAATGGTAGCAATGGCTTGTACAGATGAGGTATGTGGTTATTTGATTTCATCTTATTCTATGGTGATATTGTCCATACGACATTGTATAATGTCGGTATTCTCGATGGTGCGCAAGGCTTGCAACAATTGGGTGTCCTCGCCCAAAATCCACGAAGCAACAGTCATTCGTGATGTCGAACCAAATTGCTCCATTAACTTCTCGAACGAAGATTTTACAGCAGGATAGTTGGCTACTTTGTAATCTTCCAATTCGCTTACTTGAGCAGCGTAGGCAATAGCATCGTCGATGCTACCGATTGAATCGACAAGACCCAACTCGGCGGCAGTCTTACCTACCCACACGCGACCTTCGGCAATCTTCTTGATGTCATCTTGAGTCATACCACGACCCTCGGCACAACGTTTTGTAAAGAGGTCGTAGCACTCTTCAATCATACCTTGAATAGCCAAACGCTCGCCTTCGCCGAATTTTTGGTAGATAAACTCGCCGCTCATAGCGTTGCTGTATTTGTGTGTGCGAGCAGCATCAAATTTAAGGCCGAGTTTTTCGGTCATCAATTTCTCGGCAGTGGGCATAGCACCAAATACACCGATGCTACCTGTAAGAGTTGTATTCTCGGCAAAGATATAGTCGGCACCACAAGAGATGTAGTAACCACCCGATGCAGCCATATCGCCCATAGAGACTACAACCTTCTTGCCGGCTGCTTGGATAGCCTCCAATTCGGCCCATATTTGCTCCGAAGCGTATGCGCTACCACCGGGAGAGTTTACACGCAATACAACAGCCTTGATGTTTTCATCTTTGCGAATTTTGGTGAGTTCGGGAACGAGTTCCTCGCTGTTGATACCTTCGCCACCGGTTTCCATAATGTCACCTACGGCATATACTACGGCAACTGTATTTTTCGACTTGTTCTCTTTCTCAACCACCGATGCCAATTGTGCTACGGTAGCAAAGTTTACCTCTTTGTCTTTTTCTACGCCCACCTTGGCCTTGAGCCATTCGTTGAACTCGGGACGATACATAGTTGTATCGGCCAGGTTATAAGCAAGTATATCGCGAGTGGGACGCATAGATGTAATCTCGTTTGCCACGTTGTTGAAATGCTCGGTTGTAAAGTCGCGCGAGAGGCTTACATTCTCTGCAAATGTACCCCAAATAGTGTTGAGGTATGCCATTGTTTGCTCACGGTTGGCGTCACTCATTTTGTCGCACATATAAGGCTCAACGGCCGACTTGTAAGTACCTACACGGAATATTTGATATTCGATACCCAATTTCTCGAACAATCCGGGGAAGAATATTTGCAAGCCTCCCAAACCGTGTACATCTACTGTACCTATGGGGTTGATGATAACCGAGTCGGCAACCGATGCGATGATGTAGTCGTTTTGTGTGTAGTTATCGGCGTAAGCATATATCCACTTGCCCGATTTCTCCTTGAACTCAACGAGCAAGCGACGTATCTCCTCGCTCGATGCAGGCATAGCCGACAAACCACGAGCGTTGATGTATATACCTACTACCTTATCGTTCTCGGTAGCAACCTTGATGGCTTTGCGCATTTGGTCAAGGCCTTGTGTAGTTGCGCCGTTACCCATCAACGATTGCATAGGATCCTCTACATAACGCTCTTGCAGGCTGCCCGACAAGTCCAATTTCAATACTGTCTTTTCTTGAGGTATATATACTTCATTACCCGATGATACCGATGATGCTATTACCCCGGTCATACCTATTAATAATAGTACGAAAAGCAACAATCCGGCAATAAGTGTGCCTAATGTGCAGGCAAATGCCGTCGTGAAAAATTTCTTCATAATTGCTATTTTTTTGTTAGTTATAAAGTTGAATTATTATTCTCTTCGGCAAAGATAATAACATATTTTTAATATAGAAAAGAATTTCAATAAAAAAATATCGTTTTTCGATAAAAATGTTTCCGTGGATTGCTGATAAATTATTCTTGCTATTATGTATAATGGAAAAAATACATCAAAATATAGTGCGTTTCTTTATTCAAAATTAGAATTCAAATCCAAGTCTTAAGGCCCACCCTACATTAAAGTATCTTTTACCTAAGTAGATATCAGACTCTTCAGTAATGGTAATGGCAAATTTTTTTGTGCATACCAATCGTAGTCCCAGATTAATGTTTGAATAGGATGTTACTGTTACATCGTGATAATTGGTATGTCCATAAGTGTAATTCGTGTTACCTCTGTAATTACAATCAACAACTGCGACACCAATCCTTGTGCCATAAGTAAATTGCGCAATACTCTTACCAATAAATCCCCTAATAGTTGTATATATAGGTATGTGATAGTTAATATAGTCCTCTTTGTAGATTATATCGCAACCTAATCCTCCTCCTAAAAATCCCTTGTTTCCAAGGTAGCTTCCCATTGTAACGGTTATACCCGAAGCCACTTTGTAATTATCTAAAATGAAGCCTGTAAGGGTGGCTGCCCCAATTTTCAATGCTCTCGATGACGCTGGCTTCGACGCTTTTGGGACT
>JAFXIZ010000049.1 GCA_017532725.1 Bacteroidaceae bacterium | reverse complement strand
GAGCATAATACCGAGGTTGCGCACCTCTACATTATTACATTTAACGAGTACCAAGCCCCAATCGCTCAAGTAGGCATCGTTACCGATACCTTCGAATGTTACTTGCATAGCAATGTTGTTGGCTTTGCCTTTCAGTTGCATAGCATCGGCATCGCCATACAATTGCGAACTTGTCATATTGATATCGCCAACAAAACGAACTGCCAAGGGGCGTGTCTCAAGGCCTTTTTCGTAGCCTTTCAAGATTTCGCCAAGACCGGTTAGTGTTGTTTCGGTCTTGCCATTGAGAATGGGCAGTGTTACGTTATCGACATTGGTGTTGTCTATGTAGAGTACACGCGCATTGCTCTTGAGCGTACCATCGTTATTGTATGCACCTACGGCAACACCGTCTAAATGTGCAAATCCGGCACGATCGTAGTTCTTTACTGTAACAGATTGCGATGTTGCCTCGCTACCTGCTATGACTGTGCCACCGTTGGTAGCCTCAATCTTAAATTGATAACTGCCGGCTGCAAGTCCCACCATATCGGCACGACCATAGTAGCCATAGTTGCGTATCAACTCTTTGTCCAATTGGGTCCAAGTCGATGAAGATGCTTCTTTTACATACACATTATACATATCGGCACCTGTGTAGTGCTCCCAAGTAAGGTATGCGCTTTCAAACCATCCTCCTACTTGTTTGATGCTTACTTGTGCGTTGGTATAACCTATGCACAAAAGCATTGTCAGAACTAATAAAATTTTGTTTTTCATATTGATTGGAATTGTTATTTTTTGCTGTGTTTAATTGAATCTAATGGTAGTAATAAGGTCAATGTATATCCGATTGCAAACATACGTTTTTTTGACAAACCCACAATTATTGTTTATATACATTTTTATGTATCGGATATTCATTTATTTGCACAAGGTGGGGTTGTGTAGCGATAGAAATAAATTATTGAGAGAAATATCAACAAAAATAAGACTCTTTTCGTCTACTTTTTGCCTATCTTTGCAATATGAGCCAATTGTATAAACATAGATTATTTGAAGTCCTTATCCACTTCGTTTCGTGGACACTGTTGTTCCTATTTCCATTACTGCTCTCTAATGCCGATTTAACGATCTTTAAGCACGATTATCTGCATTATATCGTGCTGTATATCTCGTTTTTGGTGGTTTATTATGCCAATTATTTTGTGCTTATCGATAAACTGCTGTTCCGGCACAAGGTATGGGTGTATGTATTAGTCAATATGTTGCTGTTGGGTGTTGTATGCACTGCGTTGCAGTATGCACACGAGGCTTTCCGACCTACAGCCCAAGTAGCGTTGGAGGCTTCAAGTGGTTATCATCCTCCGATGATTGGCAAAGTAATAAATGACCTCTTGTCTATATTTGCCTTTTGGGGCTTAAGTGTGTTGGGTAAGATGGTAATGCGATGGCGTGATGTCGAGAACCTTAAGAATGAGATAGAGAAAAAACGGACTGAAACCGAGTTGAACAACCTTAAACAACAACTATCGCCCCACTTTATATTCAATACACTTAATAATATATATGCGCTTGTGGCTTATGATTCCGACAAGGCGCAACAAGCCATATTGCAGTTGAGTGGACTGCTGCGACATATGTTGTATGAAAACAAAGACCGTTATGTGCTTGTAGAGCAGGAGATGGAGTTTGTGTGTAATTATATCGAGTTGATGCGTTTGCGTCAGACGCGTTCAACGCGCATCGATGTAAATATTTCGACCGAAATATGCAATAATTGTTACATTGCACCCTTGTTGCTTATTACGCTTATCGGTAATGCTTTCAAACACGGTATCGACCCGACCAAGGAGTCTTATATCGATGTAAATATAGTGGCAATTAACGACCATACCATACGCTGTCGTGTGGCCAACAGTTGTCATCAATCGGTAAGTAATAAGAATGAAACATCGGGTATAGGATTGGAAAACTTGCGTAAACAATTACAACTGCTTTACCCCGATAATCACCAATTGTGTTTTGATATTACACGAGAGCAATATAATGTTGAACTGACTATAAATCTACTCAAAAAGTTATTCTGATGAAACTGAAATGTTGTATTATTGATGATGAGCCGTTGGCTATAGAACTGCTCACATCGTATGTCGAGAAGACTTCATACCTCGTTCTCGATTCGACCTATACCACTGCTTTGCAGGCTGTCGAGCGCGTTATGCAGGGTGATATTGATCTTGTTTTGTGCGACATACAGATGCCCAATCTTAATGGATTGGACTTTTCGCGTCTTGTGGCAAACAAGACTCATATAATATTTACCACTGCCTACGAGCATTATGCCGTCGATAGTTACAGTGTGAATGCCGTCGATTACCTGCTCAAGCCTATATCTTATGCACAATTCCTGCGTGCTACACAGAAGGTTGTAGAACTTGTTGTATTGAAACAATCTTCTCCTACAACCGAAAATGATGATTTTATATACGTCAAGAGTGAGTATAAGTTGCGACAGATACACTTCAATAAGATTCTCTATATCGAGGGACTGAAGGATTATGTAAAGATATATGTCGAGGATGAACAACATCCTATATTGTCGCTTCTCAGCCTCAAGTCGCTCGAAGATATGTTGCCGGCCGATCGTTTCTTGCGCGTGCATCGCTCTTTTATTGTACACGCTTGTAAGATGAGTATCATAGAGCGCAATCGTATCGTGTTTGGCAGTCAGTATATCCCTATAGGCGACACTTACAAGGCTGTTGTCAATGACTTTATAGAAAAACACTCTCCCAAGTGATAGGAGAGTGTTTTTTGTATTATTCTTTTATTCTATTCCTTCGCAGTGTATGTCGCGTATGAGTAGTTGTATGTCGTCGCCTCGCTGATTGTCTTCTATCGTGTAGCAGATGTCAAACGGCTTGCCACTCTTTATATACTCATAGTATTTCTTCTTGTTGAATGCAATGCAGTTGAGGATGCTGCCCGACTTGCTATCGACCAACTCGAGTTTCAGGTGTTCTTGCTGGCGACCCACAAGGCGACTTGTGCCGTAATCTTTCACCATTCGGGTGCAGAATGTGGGCTTGTTATTGCCGGGGCCAAACGGGTTGAATCGACGCAATATCGATACAAATTCGCTTGTTATCTCCGAGAAATCAAGTTCGGTGTCGATGTCTATCTGTGGCGTCGTTTGTGCCGGCTCGATGTTTTGTGCCACATACTCCTCAAATCGCAGTGTGAACTCCTTGATGTGCTCCTCCTTAAGCGATAAGCCTACGGCGTAGGTGTGACCTCCGAAGTTTTCCAATAGGTCGCGACACGACTCTACGGCCTTGTATATGTCAAACCCTTGTACCGAACGTGCCGAGCCGGTGGCCAACCCTTCAGACAGTGTCAGTACAACAGCCGGTCGATAGTACAACTCGGTAAATCGCGATGCTACAATACCGATGATGCCTTTGTGCCAATCTTTATTGTAGATGACAATCGACCTGCGATTTTCGATGTCGATGTGCTGTTGCAGTATCTCGTTAGCCTCCTCGGTAATGCGTTTGTCCAACTCTTTACGATCTTCGTTGTATTGGTCTATCTCGCGACTCTTGCGATAGGCTTCGTTGTAATCGCGACTGACTAACAAATCGACAGCCTCCTTGCCCGACTGCATACGTCCTGAGGCATTGATGCGAGGGCCTATCTTGAAGATAATATCGCTGATGGTGATGTTCTTCTTGCTTTGTAGTTGGCACACGCGAATGATGGCACGCAATCCTACGCTGGCGTTACCGTTGAGGCGACGCAGACCGTGATAGGTGAGTATGCGATTCTCGCCCGTGATGGGTACAATATCCGATACGATACTTACGGCAACAAGGTCGAGCAGAGGCTCGAGGTCATTGGTCACATCGAGCCCATTGCTAATAGCAAAGCCTTGCATAAACTTGTAGCCTACGCCACAACCCGACAGGTGCTTGTAGGGATAAGGCTCATCATCGAGTTTGGGATTAAGTATGGCAACAGCATCGGGCAGTTGGTTGTCGGGAACGTGGTGGTCGCATATAATGAAGTCTATGCCCTTGGTGCGTGCATAGGCTATGCGCTCGACGGCTTTTATACCACAGTCGAGTGTGATGATGAGCGAGATATTATGCTCGGCCGCAAAGTCGATGCTCTTGGTCGATATGCCATAACCCTCCTCATATCGGTCGGGGACATAGTAATACAACCCCGAGTAATAGTTCATCAGGAATTTATACACCAACGCTACGGCAGTGGTTCCGTCCACGTCGTAGTCGCCATAAATCATTATTCGCTCTTTTGCCCCGATGGCTCGGTTGAGCCTATCGACGGCCTTGTGCATATCCTTCATCAAGAAAGGATCGTGCAGGTCGCTGAGTTGGGGCTTGAAAAAGGTCTCTGTTTCTGCGACAGATGTTACCCCTCGCTGCGCAAGCAATCTACATAACGTCGGGCATTGGGGGTAACTTTCCTCCAATGTCGCGCCTATACGTTCTTGTTCCGGTGTAAGGGGCAAATAGTTCCATTTACTTATCATTTATGTGTTTTTTTATTTTTATCTATCGCAGGAGGGTGTCGTGGCACCCTTGTATAAGTGGGGAGATACCTTTGGGTGGCTATCTCCTATGTGCCTCCTGTGGCTTTTTTATTGTGTTGGGAGGCTATATATGTGTGTTTTCAGGGGTCTATCGTATCCTCCGATACACAATACCCCATTATAATTCTTGCCGTAAAGATACAAAAACATATTTTATATTCTTACATATATTGTGATAAATTGTGATAATTGTAGTTTTTTTCTATTTCGGCAAAAAAATGTTGTCGTTGGATGAACTTTTTTTCGGGTGGGCTGTTTCTATGGGTGTAATTACTATTCCAAAAAGATAAAATTATGAAATATACACTACCGGCGTTGCCTTATCCCGAACACGCTCTTGAGCCTGTGATAAGTCGCGAAACGATACAAATTCATTATGGTAAGCACGCGCAGACTTACCTGAATAATCTCAATGATATGATTGCAGGTACCGAGTATGAAGATATGTCACTCGAAGATACAATTCGCTCTTCGGCCGGCTCGCTCTTCAACAATGCGGCACAGACGTGGAATCATATCTTTTATTTCAATACCTTCTCGCCCGATGCCCGGATTGTGCCACAAGGCAGTTTGGCGCACGCTATTGTGCGACATTGGGAGACTTTCGAGAACTTTCAAGAGGTTTTCGTGCAGACGGGTAAATCTCTCTTTGGCTCGGGCTGGGTGTGGCTGTGTAGCGATGATGCCGGACATTTGGGCATTCGCGCCGAGAGTAATGCCGGCAATCCGTTGATTGAAGGGCTTACTCCTCTGCTTGCCTTCGATGTGTGGGAACACGCCTACTATATCGATTATCGCAATCGTCGCGACAATCATTTGCAGCAATTGTGGAGTATTGTCGATTGGCGTGTCGTGGAGAGTAGATACAAATTCTGATGATTATACTTACAGCCGTGCGTGAGTACGACTTCTTTATAGCACTTTTATAAGCATAATGTGATGAATTCCTTAGAGTAGGTCACCTGCGTGAGCAGCCGACCTACTCGCCTTTTATGGGGGTGACCCTATAAAATAGTAATGGCACATCATTACGATGTGCCATTACTATTTCTGCTTTTATGTAGTGGTGTTATTTTACCAATACTTTGGTGGCTTTGTTGCCACAGCGCACTATGTACATACCTCTTGCGTTGGGGCTGTATGTTACCACATCCTCGCTGGTGTTGAGGTGGGCTACAACTGCACCTTGCATATTATATATGGTTACGGGTGTGCCTTGGGCGTTGGCTACATAGATGATACCGTTGGTCGAGTAGATATTGGTTGCGTTGATTTCGTTATGCTCTATAGATGTGTTGATATCTATAACCAACTCTATGATGTTCGACCAACTGCTCTCTTCGTTGTCTTTTACAGCCATTACTTTGTAACGATATGTACCGATGCTTACGGGATTAACGACTTTGGTTACGTTGTAGTATGTGTCGGTAATGCCCTCTATGGTGCAACTTTCGGTTACTACTTGGGCCTTCTGCATATTGCCATTTGGTTTTGCTTCGGCAACTATATTGGCGCGAGGTGCGCTACTGCCATCGGTGGTGTTTTCTATGCGTACATTGTCCAAGTATAGGCGTTTGGTGCAGTCGAAACTGATAGATGTACCTGCATCACCATATTGATACTTAATACCTACAGTGGTGGTTTGACCGTAAGGTAAATCCGACATTGCTATGTCGCACGAGCCTGTACCTTTGCTGTTCTTTACCTTAACTGTAAGAGTGCCCGACTCGGCCGATGAGTTGTATGAACGTGCATCGAAGTAGATGACACAGTTGCTTGCTGCATCAAATTGGGGTGTTACCAGTGAGCCGGCCGAACTGCTACTGCCCAATTTGGCTTCGCCGTTGTTGCAAAATACCTTCGATCCACTCCAGCCGGCAACGGTTGTATAACTGTCGAGGTTGGCTGTTATGTCGGTGTTGCTGTTGGCTGTGAACTTGCTGAAGTCCTCTTCGAAGGCTATAGGCTCCGGCTCGGGATCGGCTGTTGTTTCGCAACGTTCTACATATAATGTGTAACTTGTTGCGCCTTCAACGGGTGACCAATAGGCTGTAAATCCTGTTAGGCTGATATTACCTGCCGAGGTGGCAATGGGGGCATCTATGGTCGATACCTTGCCTCCCATAAAGTCGAATGTTGTCACACCGTTGCTATAAGCAATGTTGGTAATGGGTTTGTCGCTTATAGTGGTGTTGTACACCTTCATAGCAGGAGAACTTGATGAAGTCAATTTGTTGTTTCCACCGTAGGGATATAAGTCGCCGTAGAGGGTGTAGGTATCCCAATCGTTATCGGCAGGAATAAGTTTCACGCGTTGATGTGAAGGGTCGTCGTTGGGGGCATTGTCGTCCCACACCGACGCATCGTAGTCAATGGCTACGACCATCATACCCTCGGCTTCAAGACTCTTGTCCCAGCCCTCTCTTTTACGAGTTTCGAGTGTGATATATCGGTTGTCATTGTTCGACGATACGCGATAGGCTGCATTTTTGTCGCTGCTCAATTCGGGCATTTTTATAGATGCTGCCTCATTCAGTTCGTTAAGCACCAACCAACCACACGATGCGCGTTCAAAGGCGTTGTAGTTGATGGGTACATAGCCATCTTCGCCATAGCAACCACTATCCATTACGCTCCAATAGTCCATACCCATTCCACCCGAGTAGTCTATGTCATAGAAGTCGGGCAATCCGAGTGTGTGGCTGTATTCGTGGCAGAAAGTTCCTATACCATCTACCTCCGAGCCCGATATGCCATTCAACTCCGATGAACAAGCGTAGGCATCGAGATACACACCATCCACTTTCACTGTACGACCGGCACCTTGATATATGTACCAAGCGTGAGGCCATACGGTATTGGCTGCTGCGCCACTGCTCTCGGCATATCCGGCGTAGATAACGTAGATGAGGTCAACCCATCCGTCGCCGTCAAGGTCATAGTCCGACATATCTACAAGTCCCTGCTCGCTGGCTATTTCGCAAGCCTCACTTACCATTACGTCGGGATACATATCTTGGTCGTTTGCGTCGTTCTTGCCATAATATGACATATTGCGACTGAGGGTTACAGGGCCTATAACATCGAATGACGGCTTGAATTGTCCATAACTTTGAGCAACAAAGTAATCGCGAGCCGAGCCTATCGAGCCATATGTGTCGGTATAGCCCTCTTTGTTCATCATATCGTTGATGGTTGCTTGCGATGTCTTGAACGACTTGTCGGCAAAGTTTACAAGCAGTACAAGACCTTTTACCTCGCTATTGGCTGCTTTGGCTTTTTCGACGGCTTTACGCATAGGTATGGTGCGTGCCTTGGCACTCTGCACCTTCAATTCGCGACGCTCCTTGTGCAACTCTTTGTGCAATGTTGCAACGGCATCTTGCTCTACGCCTATGCTGTAGGTCGTTGCATTGCCTACTTGTATATTACTTGCCTCAAGTTGGTTTTGTGCATTGACTGTTGTATAACGGAAATAGCCGTCGTCGCAAAGGGTCACATACTTACCATCCTCGGTTATATAGTAGTGATGAAATTCATCGCCACACAAGCGCAAGGTAATGGTTGTGCCGTCGGGTTGCGTGTAAGTGATAGGGTGGGGTGTAGCCGGCTTGGACATACCTTGTAGGAATGTCAGGCCAAGCAGTGCAACTGCTAAAAATAAATTCTTTTTCATAACCGTAATAGGTGTGTTGTAATATTAAATATTTACCTTAACACTGTTATTACCACATTTTACAATATACATACCACGGCTTGTGGGTGTATATGTAGCCTCACCGTTTACGATAGGTAAGGTTGTGATGAGCATACCTTGTATGTTGTAGAGTGCTGCTTCGGCAGCATCGCTCTTGATAACAATATTGCTACCGTCGAAGTACACTTGTTGTTTGTCGCTTGCAATACCGTCTATGCTGTTTGTACCACCCTTGAAGTCGAATGTTGCAATCTTGGTGGTGGTGTCGAATGTCATATTGGTAAGGGGCTTATCTTTGATGGTGGTCAAGTGTATCTTCATTTTGGGTGTTGTTGTGTCTGAGAAGGCATTTTGACTGCCGTTGGGCCACAAGTCGCCTTCGAAGTTGTCAACATCTATTTTGTTATCGGCAGGTACGAATTGGAAGCGTTGACGATTCTGTAGCGTATTTACCGAGTTGTTTTGCAAATTCCAAGCATCCTCATCGTAGTCAACCTTGATGATAAGAATACCTTCGGCGGGAAGATGTTGGTCCCAACCCTCTTTTACGCGAGTCTCTATTGTGTAGTAGCGATTGGTGTTGTTGTCGGCTACAACCTTGTAGGCTGTTGCCGATGTTGCTACGTTTTCCATTTCGATGCTGGCTTTATCGGTGAGTTCGGTGATGTTCATCCAACCACAGAATTCACGCTCGTAGGCGTTGTAACCACAAGGAATACGACCCTCGGCATTGTGGCAGCCTTGGTCCATAACACTCCACTTGTTCATACCGAATCCTCCTTGACCTTTGGTGTCGTACCAGTCGGGCAATCCGAGTGTGTGGCTGAACTCGTGGCAGATGGCTCCGATGCCGTATAGGTCGGTTCCCTCAACACCGGCAAGTTCCGATGTACAAGCGTATGCATCGAGTGTTATGCCGTCGTAGTTGCGCTCTTTGGCAGCATTGAGGCTGGCTACCCAAGCAGCGTGAGGCCAAATGGTGTTTTTGTCGGCACCACTACTCTCGGCGTAGCCGGCAAATACCACAAATACCAAATCGACAACTTTGTCGCCGTCGCTATCGTAGTCGGCAAAGTTGCAGAGGCCTTGTTCGTAGGCTGCATCGCAAGCGTGAAGGGGCAGGTAATATACTTTTGCTCCATCATCACCACCGGAATAACCTACTTGAGGCGCACCGTAGTATGATTCGTTCTCGGGCAAGGTTACAGGGCCTATCACGTCGAAAGTAGGCTCAAACTTGCCATAACTTTGTGCCAAGAAGTAATCGCGTGCCGAGCCTATGGCACCCAAGTAATCGTTGCCTTTTTCGTTCATCAACGCGCTGATGTTCTCTTTAGTACCGTTCTCGCTGAATTTTACATCTTGAAATTCGGCCAAGATAACAAGACCACGCACTTTCTTAACCGATTGGTCGTCATCGGCTTTGGCCAACTTACGCAAGGGTGCGCCTTGAGGTCGAGCCTCGTAACTCAACATAGTGCGTTTCGCTTCGCGACCTCTTTGTATGTGTGATGTAATGGCTTGTTGGTCAACTTGTTGTATAAATTGTTGTACCTCGGCGTTGTTGTCGTTATCTCTTGCAATAAATTCGGTGGCAATACAGTTGTTGTCAACCATTTGCGAGTAACGGAAGAAGCCGTCGTCGCAGCGTTGTATGATTTGACCGTCGGTATTTGTGATGTAACTGCCATACTCATCGCCGTGCATAACGATTGTAATGGTAGAACCATCGGGTTGGGTAATAACTCGAGGTGTGGGGTCGGCGGGAAGTGACAAACCCTGTAGGGCTACGCTCATAGCAATAGCGGCACTGAATAATAGTTTCTTTTTCATCGTATTAAGCAATATTGCGGTTTAGATTATTACTGTTTTATTGTGTTTCTCAATTCGCAAAGATAACGTCTTTTTTTTATTTATGTGTATGAATAATAAAAAATATTGATAATCGCGTCGTTTGAAGTTTCTCTGATATTTTGAAAGTTGCCACAAGGAGTTGTCATAACAAAGTGAGGCGACCGATAGGATTTCTCTTCCTATCGGTCGCCTGCTATGATAAATCTTTTAATTAATGGCCTTGATGTTACTCTTCGTAAAATTCGATATCCTCCAACAGTATGTCGCGTAGGGCGCGACGGTCGAGTATTACCACCTCGTTGGGTGTGAAATCAATTATTTTCTCCTGCTTCAATTCGGCAAGAGTATTCAGCAATACGGCACGTTGCACGCCGAAGTATCCGTATAAGTCGCGCTGACGGGCTATGATGCGTATATCTGTTGCGTAACGCGATGTGAGGCACAATATCCAATGCGCCAATCGCTCACGCAGGTCGCCTGTGGTAATCGATAGTAGGGTCTCTTTGTTCTTCTGGCTGCGACGCGACAAGATGTTAAGCAGGTTGATGAGAAAAATAGGCTCATCTTGCATAAACGACATAAATGTAGCCTTGTCAACCTGCATCAGACCCACCGAGCCCACTGCGTAATAGTTGGCAGGATAGTGCGTGCTACGGCCAAATATATGGTCGGGGGCTATTACATCGGGGGCGTGCAGAGTTTGGCTCAATTTTACCTTGCCGTCGTAAGTACTCATTTCGCTGCGCAGGCTGCCCGAAAGGAGAAATTTGAAGTGTGTGCAGGTTTCGGAGCGGGATATGGCTGTTTCGCCATCTTCATACTTGAGAAAATGGAAACGGGTTTTCTCTATCAACTCCGATAGTTTCGAGCGACTTACTCCCTGAAATAAGGGAAGTTGCATAAGTATCTGATAAATACTTTCCATTGTAATAGTTTTATAGGTTGTAGCGTATAGGCAAATCGACTCTTTGCGCTGTTTTTCAGGTGGTTGCAAACCGTATTCGCAATGTGAAGATGTGCCTTCTTTCTTCGCTTATGCAAATATACACAATAATTTTTTAATACAATTATTGCACAATGAAAATAACTTATTTCTTTAGAAAGTATGTATTTTCTTTTTTTTCATTAACTTTGCAGCGAATAAAATGCAAACCTCAAATTCTAAATAACTATGGGAGATATTATGCTCTATGTAAAAGACTTCTTCTCGGCATTTAATACACAAGAAGCAGTCAGTTCATTTATCATTATGTTTATGGTAATCGATATGGTAGGTCTTACACCTGTTATTATCGATATGCGCTCCAAAGGTCGCGTTATCAATCCTGCCAAGGCTACTATCTGGTCGTTGGTATTATTCCTTGTATTCCTCTTCTTGGGAACATCTATTTTGGGCTTGTTCCACGTTGATGTATCGTCGTTTGCCATTGCAGGTTCTATCGTGCTGTTCTTGATGGCAGTAGAGATGGTGCTTGATGTTGAGATATTCCGTAACAATGGCCCCAGTGGGTCATCGACAATGGTACCCATTGTATTCCCCTTGATAGCCGGTGCAGGCTCGTTTACCACATTGTTGTCGTTGCAGTCGATGTATGGTTTGGTAAATATCCTTATCGGTTTGTTGCTCAACATTGTTGTGGTATTCTTTGTGCTTAAGAATGTATATCTGCTTGAGCGTATCTTGGGCAAGAGTGGCGTGTATGTATCGCGCAAATTCTTCGGTGTAATGCTCTTGGCCGTATCTATCAAGATGTTCCTTGACAACCTCGTGCGTTTCATCGCAACAGTGCAATAATTGTTGTCAAACAGACGCTTGTCGATAACAATATGTAATCGAGGATGCCTCAAAACGAGGCATCCTCGTTTTTTAGCAATTACCACCACAACAGCATTGAGGTAATTCTTTCTTCGTAACTTGCGTAAGATAGAACTCAAAAAACTTATTCTTAATCTCATCTCTTACTCGGCGAAACTCATTTATGTCGGTTGAGTTTGCCGGGTCTTCAAAGCCAATATGTAGCCGTTTGCCTACCTTGCCGACAAACATCGGGCAGGTCGTGTTTGCTCCACCACAAACGGTTATCACATAGTCCCACTCTTCGTTCAGATATATTTCTACATTTTGGGGTGTGTGATTCGATATATCAATACCCACCTCGTGCATAACTTGGATGGCTTGTGCGTTTACCTGCAATGCAGGGTTTGTTCCTGCTGAATGAACTTCCAAACTCTTGTCAAACGATTGTAAGAAGCCGTGTGCCATTTGGCTGCGGCAACTATTGCCTGTACATAAAATCAATACTCTCATAGAATCCAATTAAACAGATAGCCTGAAATAATAATCAACAATGTTACCACGCCGAAGAAGATACCAATCAGCCGCCAAGTCATCACCTTTTTGAGCATTGTCGCTTCGGGGATAGATAGTCCAATGATAGCCATCATAAAGGCAATCGCAGTACCAAGAGGAATACCCTTTGCCACAAATACCTCGATGATGGGCACAATGCCCGCAGCATTGGCATACATTGGTACTGCAAGCACCACAGCAAGTGGCACGCCCCACCAATTTTCTGCCGAGAGGTATTGCTCAAAGAAGCCTTCGGGCACATAGCCGTGCATCGTAGCACCAATGCCGATACCAATCAGGATATAGAGCAAAACGCCTCGCACAATGCCCCACGACTCACGAGTGATAGCGGGTAGTCGCTTGATAAAAGGAGTCTTTTCTGCCTCCCATCGTTGGCTCTGCTCCGAAGATTGTGCTTGTGTCGCCTTTACCCAATCACTCAAATAGGGCTCAAGGTGCATACGGCCCAAGATTAGTCCGGCAATCATCGATAGCACTGTACCACTGACAATGTAGATAAGTGTTGTCTTGATTCCAAATGAGCCGAGAAACATTGCTACTGCCACCTCGCTAACTAAAGGCGAGGCGATAAGGAATGTCAGTGTTACGCCTAACGGTATTCCGCCCTTCACAAAACCGATAAAGAGTGGCACCGAGGAGCAGGAACAGAACGGCGTAATGCCACCAAAGAGAGCCGCTAAGAAGTATTCCAAACCATAGAGTTTGTGGGTGGCGAGGTATTGGCGTAGTCGCTCAATGGGGAAGTAGGCGTTGATAATGCCCATCACGAAACTTATGCTGAAAAGCAGTATAACAATCTTGATGCTGTCGTAAAAGAAGAAATTGACAGCCGTACCCAACGGTGTAGCAGCATCCAAACCGAAGATGCCATACACTAACCAATCTGCGAATTGCTGTATCATACTCCCAATAACTCCTTAATCTCCCTTTCGCTTGGTACATAGCCCTTGATTTTCACTTCGCCATCAACCACTACGGCAGGGGTTGTGAGGATATTGTAGTTCATAATCTCCATAATATCCTCGACCTTGGTAAGAGTTGCCGTGATGTTGTTCTCCTTGATGACCTTTTCAATAACTGCGTAGGTTGTCTTGCACTTGCCGCAACCTGTTCCTAAAATCTTGATTTCCATAATTCTTAAATGTAAATTGTTAAACAATAATATATTCCGATTGCGATAAATAACACGCCCACCGCTCTGTTGAGCCACTTCTGAATGGTCTGCATCTTGCCATATACCACGCCTATCTGCCCTGCGCTGAATGCCAATATCCACGCAACAACAAGCACGGGCAAGGCAGTTGCAATGGCAAAGAGTATCGGTAATAGGTAGCCCATAGTTGTGCTTGCCGACATCGGAATCAGCATACCGAAATAGAAAACTCCACTCGTTGGGCAGAACGCCAAGGCAAAGAGTACACCCAATATCAACGCACCGAATCCGCCTCGTCGAGCCAACCCTTCGCCCTTATCACCAAAGCCGAATGACGGCAGATTTAGTCGGTTGCCAAATAGCATAAACAGACCGATAAGCAACAAGGCAGGAGGTAGAATCAACTCGCCATAAGTGGCAATAAACTTTTGAATGCCGAAT
>JAFXIZ010000048.1 GCA_017532725.1 Bacteroidaceae bacterium | reverse complement strand
TGTTAATGCTTACAAAGTACAAGTAGGCAACAAAGTGCAAAAAGTTGCCATATAACAAATCTGAACTATCAATCTATTTTATTGTAGCATCACAATAAAACATACAAAAAGAGAGTTTCGACATCTGCCGAAACTCTCTTTCTTTTGTTTGATATAATATTATTTTGCGAGAAGCATAAAGCCCCAAGCGGCGAGGTCTATTGTGTCGCCGGCTTTCAGGCTCTTTGTTTCGCCACAAGCGCATTTGTAGTCACCAGCCTCAGCCTCTGTGAGTGTAACAGTAGTGGGCTCTGCCGAGAAGTTGAATAAGCACAATACGGTGTTATCTTCTTTTTGGCGAGTGAATGCCAATAAGTTTTCACCTACACCTTCTACAAATTGTATGGGTGCTACATTGTTGCCGGCAGCCAAGGCTTTGTTGGCGTTACGGAACGAGCAGAGGTTGCGATAGAAGTCGCGATACTCCTTGTTATACTCAAGGTCAACAAGTTCTTTAACGGCATCTTTCTCAAAGAATTGCAGACGGCGATTCAAGGCAATCTCTTGACCTGTGTAGATAAGGGGTTGCGATTTAGGAAGAACAAATGTAAGTGCTGCAAAGGCTTTGTGTGCATCGCCCAAACGCTCAAACTCGGTACCTGCCCAAGAGTTTTCGTCGTGGTTTGAGGTGAACATAAGGCGCATAGCGGGTGCAGGATATTTCTCATCATCGCGTTTCAAATACTCTTTGAGGTCATTAACACTCTTTGCGTCGGTTTTGATAGTACCGTCGCCGGCCACATTCTTGGTTTCGCTACCACCTTTGGCCATAGCATTGAAGATGTGGTGAAGTTCCCAAGCGTAGGTAGCCTCAAAGCCTGCTTCGTGCAACCAAGTTTCTTCGCCTTCGGCCAAGAGATAAACGTCGGGGTTGATTTTGCGTACTTCTTCCCAAGCGCCCTTCCAAAAGTCGCCGGGGACATTCATAGCAACATCACAACGATAACCATCGACACCTTTCTCAATCCAGAATTTCAAGGCATCAACCATTGCAGCGCGCATATCCTCGTTTTGGTAGTTGAGTTTTGCGATGTCTGTCCAATCGTACTCAACAATAGGCAGACCGGTATTCTCATCCATAACGTACCAATCTTTTTTGCCTTCTTTCCACCAGTTGGCATCGCGCGATGTGTGGTTGGCTACCCAGTCGATGATAACTTTCAAACCCAAGTCGTGTGCAGTTGCGAGGAAGTGATCGAAATCTTCCATTGTACCAAACTCGGGGTTGATTGCTTTGTAGTCGATGATAGAGTAGTATGAGCCAAGTGTGCCCTTACGACCATCTACACCGATGGGGCTGATGGGCATAAGCCATACAATATCCACGCCCATAGCCTTGAGTTCGGGTAGGTACTGTTCGGCAGCAGCGAAAGTACCTTCTTCGGTGGCTTGGCGAATATTTAACTCATACACTACCGAGTTGAACTTATCAAAAGCCACCTCGGGTTGGTTGTTGCTAACGCAACCTACTAAGGTCGCAACAAGAGCGACTAATGCAAATAGTTTCTTCATAATTTATTATTTGTTTACAATAAGATATCCGTAAGCAGGAATTGTGAGGCTAATGTTGCCATCGGCAAGAGTAGCCTCGCCACCTTGGGCTGACAGTGCAACGTTTACACTCTCAACCTTAACACTCTCGGGCAATACAACCTCTACATTGCGAGCCTCGGGGCGTACGTTGAGGGCAACAACAACCCATTCGCCCATATAGTGACGGAGGAATACATATACATCATCATCTACATAGAGAGTGCGATAGTCACCATACATCAAAGGCATCGATGCTCGACGATACTTAAACATAGCCTTTGTGGCAGCAAGTTCTTTTTGTTGGAAGTCGTTGTAACCATCAAATTCCATCATATAACGGTTGTCGGGGTCGTTAGCACCGGGGATACCATATTCATCACCTTGATATACGCAAGGTACACCGGGAACAGTAGTGATAATGGCTTTAAGCAGCGACAAGCGAGCATAACCCTTGATGCTGTCGCCCACGCCTACCTTACGATGCCAGCCCTCGGCCTTATCGTCGGGACACCAGAGCGACATATCGCCACCTGCAAGCGACAAGAAACGAGGTTTGTCGTGATTGCCGGTGATATTACCCATTGTGTGGTGTGAGCCATAGGCAGCCTCCGATTCTTCAACAACCTTTGCGATATCGCGCATTGAACGATTCTCGTCAACAATCACGTCGCGTGAAGTGTGGTAGAGGTTGAAATCAAATTGTGCGTCAATCATACCACTCTTTACATAAGAACCAATGAGGTCAACATCGCCATAGGTTTCGCCAATTTGCCAGAGTTGACGGTCGGGCATTGTCGATTTCATCTTGTGAGTAAGCATACGCCAGTAGTTAAGAGGAATATGTTTACAAGCGTCGTGACGGAAGCCGTCAAAGTCAAATTCGCGCACCCAATGCAATGCCGAGTCGGTCATAGGATGACACACCTCGTCGCGTCGAGTGTCGAGGGTAGGGATGTGCTCGTCAAACCAAGTTGTGAGGCGAGTTTCGCCATCCCACAAACCTATATTCTTACGGCCATCGGGCAATATAAGATCGGTTGTCCAGTCGGGGTGTTCCTTAAGAACAGGAGAGTTGATGTGCAAGTGATTGGCCACATAGTCGAGAATTACGTTCATCTCGCCCTCGTGTGCCTTTGCAAGCATTGTGTGAACTTCCTCGTCGGTACCGAAGCGTTTGTCAACAACAGTGCTATAGATAGGCCAATAGCCGTGGTAGCCCGAGAATTTGGTATCGGGATTACGGTTTTGACCCCAAGCATCGTAAGGATTCTGGGTAATGGGCGAAATCCAGATGGTGGTTATACCCAAGTCGGTGAAGAAGCCCTCTTCAATCTTTTGAGTGATACCCAAGATGTCGCCACCTTGATAGTCAACTTTATCCAATACTTCGGGTGAATTAATTTTCCAGTCATTTTCGGTAGTACCGTTGTTGAAACGGTCAATCATCAACGAGTAGAGAATTTGCGAATTGAAATCCTGACGACGGATGTCTTTTGTGTCAACAACAACCTTGCCATACTCAAGAGGCAACAGTACATCGTTGAAGCGACCCGACTCCGATGCAGCGAATACGCGAATCATCGAGCGTTGGTGTTTCTTGGCAACATTGGGGATAACAACCTCAATAGTGTTACCCTCAATTTTGACATTATCTATTACCTCGTTTTGCCACAATGCAACAGCCTCGGTTACAGGTTTTGTGGCAACAATGGTAATAGTTTTGCCCTCGACCTTTGTCGATGACATATAACTGTCCTCGGTGTCGCGCACTCCACCAAGCACAACAATAGAGAGTTTCGACTCGTCGTGCCATACATCTAATGTTGACACAAATGCACCACCTTGCGTTATAATCTCAAACTCCTCCCAATTGTCGGTTGTAGGGGCAAGTTTGATGCGCTCATCGGCACAAGTAACATTCGTTGCGCCTTCCCACTGTGGGTAGTAGTCGGTCAAAAAGTGGGTTGAAGTATCCGATTTTACGGTAAGAGGAATTACCGTACTTCCATTGCCGAGTGCAAACTCTTGCTCTGTGGGAGAGGTGCACTGTACAAATAAGATTGTCGCAAGCGACATTGCAGCCGCTGCTACATTGCGAAATAGTGGTTTGATTCTCATAAGGTTAGTATTTAAGATTATTTTGTAAGCACTTTTGTGTTAGTATAATTCTTGCAAATATACGAATAAACGAGCAAGAAATATGAAACTTGTTTCAATATTTTTTACTGTGATTGAAAGTATATTTGTTTTTTGTTGTCTTGCATCTAATAAACAAATATGGGAGAAATATAAAGTTTATTTGAAATTTTTCCAAAATGCGCAGATTCTGCCAATTTTGCACAAAATCTCTTTGTATTATACCTGATTTTTACTAATTTCGCACTTTAAATATTTTACCATAAAATTTAATAACCTTTTATTATGAGTGAGGTTGAAAAGATTGACAACAACTGCGAAGAAAGCAGAAGTTTGAACTTTATCGAAGAGATTGTAAAGAAAGACCTTGAGGCAGGTAAGAACGGAGGCCGATTGAATACTCGTTTTCCACCCGAGCCTAATGGTTATCTACACATAGGTCACGCCAAGGCCATCTGTATGGACTTTGGTATTGCCGAGCGTTATGGTGGCACCTGCAACTTGCGCTTTGATGATACAAACCCCGTAAAAGAAGATGTAGAGTACGTTGACTCTATTATGGAGGATATACATTGGCTCGGTTTCGATTGGGGTGACCGTTTGTACTATGCATCGGACTATTTCCCTCAATTGTTTGACTTGGCTATACGCCTTATCAAAGAGGGCAAAGCATACGTCGAGGAGCAAACATCGGAAGAGATTGCTGCGCAAAAGGGTACACCTACAACCCCGGGACAAGAGAGTCCTTATCGCAATCGTCCCGTTGAAGAGAGTCTTGACCTCTTTATGCGAATGAATGCCGGTGAGTTTGAAGAAGGCACACTCACGTTGCGTGCCAAGATAGATATGGCATCGCCCAATATGCACTTCCGTGATCCTATAATGTATCGCATCCTCAAGCATCCACATCACCGTACAGGTACTACTTGGAATGTATATCCTATGTATGATTTTGCACACGGTCAGTCGGACTACTTTGAGGGCGTAACACACTCACTCTGTACACTTGAGTTTGTTCCTCACCGTCCCTTGTATGACTTGTTTGTCGATTGGGTAAAGGGTGGCGTAGATCTTGATGACAATCGTCCTCACCAATATGAGTTTAACAAACTCAACCTCAGTTACACCCTTATGAGTAAGCGCAATCTGCTTATACTCGTTAAGGAAGGCTTGGTAAACGGATGGGATGATCCTCGTATGCCCACACTTTGTGGTTTCCGTCGTCGTGGATACTCTCCCGAGTCTATCCGTAAGTTTGTCGATAAGATTGGTTACACTACATACGAGGCTGTAAACGACTTTGCACTGCTTGAAAGTGTTGTTCGCGAGGACTTGAATGCTCGCGCCACTCGCGTGTCGGCTGTTATCAACCCTGTAAAACTCGTTATCACCAACTATCCCGAAGGTCAAGTAGAGGTAATGGAGTGCGTAAATAATCCCGAAGATCCCGAAGCCGGCACACACACCATCGAGTTCAGCAGAGAGTTGTGGATGGAGCGAGAGGACTTTATGGAAGATGCTCCCAAGAAATACTTCCGTATGACACCCGGACAAGAGGTGCGCTTGATGAATGCCTATATAGTAAAATGTACAGGTTGCAAGAAGGATGACGAAGGCAACATCGTTGAGGTATATGCCGAGTACGATCCCGAGACACGCAGTGGTATGCCCGGAGCCAATCGCAAGGTAAAAGGCACACTCCATTGGGTAAGTTGCGCACACTGCTTGCAAGCCGAAGTTCGCCTATACGACCGTCTGTGGAAGGTAGAGAACCCTCGCTTGGAAATTCAGAACATTCGCGACGAGCGTGGTTGCGATGCATTGGAGGCGATGAAGGAGGTTATCAACCCCGATTCGTTGAAGATACTCACCAACTGCTATGTCGAGCGTTACCTTGCCGAAGCCAAGCCTCTCGACCACTTGCAATTCCGTCGCATCGGATACTTCAATGTCGATAAAGAATCTACTCCCGACAAGTTGGTATTCAATCGTACAGTATTGCTTAAAGATAGTTGGGAAAAAGCCAAAACGAAATAACCATTTATCGAAAGATAAGAGGGTGTATTCAGCCAAGGCGAGTACACCCTCGTTGTAAATATTATCATCTCAATCAATGAAAGAAACGGATATTAGGATACTGCGTGAGCGATATGAGAAGATGCTCGATGAAGGTACTCGATGCTACTTTGAGCCGGATGAGTTGGAATTGATAGCCGACTTGTACGAGCAAGAAATGTCGTATCGCAAAGCCTTGCAAGTAATATCGCACGGACTCGACCTATATCCCAACAACGAGCAATTACTCATTCATAAATCACGCTGTCTGCTGTCATTGGGTAGGGTAGAAGATGCAGCAACAACCCTTGCTCACACTACCGAGCGCAGTATCGAATACTACTTTATACTGAGCGAGATAGAGATACTGCGAGAAAATAAGGATGAGGTAATAAAAGCATTCAACAGCATTATCTCGGCATCCGATTGCGTGATAGAAGATTGCATAGATATTCTCGACATCTGCGCCGACAACGATTGCATCGATTTGCTGGAAAAGATTATCCCTGCCATAGAGCGCAATTTTACCGATGCATCACCATTCTTACGCGAAGTAGCAATGCTCTATGAGGAGTTGGAGAAAGATGAGCAAGCCATCATCTTTTATAATAAGGTACTTGACATTAACTCCTTCTCGACCGATGATTGGTTTTCGCTATCGAAAGTATATGCGCGACGTAAGGAGTATGACAAAGCACTCGAGGCGTGCGACTTTGCACTTGCCATAGATGAGAGCGACGAAAACATTATAGCGTTCAAGGGGTATTGTTACTACGACAACGAGCAGTTTGCCGAGGCTGTGGAGCAATTTAAGATATTCCTACGACACACATCCGACAAGGCTGTTGCTTACGAACTTATAGCCGAAGCCTACGGGCGTATGGAGCAACACGAATGTGCCGTAGAGTATCTGCTGAAAGCCGTCGAACTGAACGATCGCAGCCACGACCTCTACTATCAGTTGGCTGTCAACTACTTCTATATGGGCGAAAAAGATAATGCCATAGAACATTTGTACAAGGCCATTGCCTGCGATGATAGCGATGATGAAGCGCACATACTGTTGGGCGAATTACTCCTGCAGAAACATCTGTACGAAGAGGCATATAATCATCTGCAACGCATCAGTCGCAATCCTGTAACCGACACCGTTTCGGCAACAGCATTTGTAGATGCTTGCATTCACTCGCAACAGTACGAGGAGGCTATACCTGTGCTTGAACAACTCATAGAGCAAGAGCCGTACGATCCACACTATCTGTTTGATATTACGCTATGCTATATGGAAATGAATGAGTTTGAGAAGGCAAGTGAATGGCTTGCCAACACCGAACTGAAAGCCAATAATGCCGATATGATAGAGACGCTGGATGACGAAACGCGTGAATCGTGGCAATCTATCAAAGAGCGTATCATTGAATTGAGGACTCTTTTAAGTGTATATATAGACAATCGATCATAGTATTAATTTTAGTAAGGTTATGAAAAAGAACTTATCAGCCGAGACATTATGTGTACAGGGTGGTTGGTCACCCAAGAAAGGCGAGCCTCGCGTTTTGCCTATTTTTCAAAGTACAACTTTTAAATACGACACAAGTGAGCAAATGGCACAACTATTCGACCTTGAGGCCGAAGGCTACTTCTATACTCGCTTGCAAAACCCCACAAATGATGCAGTTGCAGCCAAGATAGCAGCATCGGAGGGTGGTGTAGCCGCTATGCTTACATCATCGGGGCAAGCAGCAAACTTTTATGCTATCTTTAATATCTGTCAAACGGGCGACCACTTCATAAGCACCTCAAGCATATATGGTGGTACATACAACCTCTTTGCCGTAACGATGAAGAAATTGGGTATCGAGGTTACTTTTATCGATCAAGATGCCGACGACGACACAATTCTGGCAGCCTTCCGTCCCAATACCAAGTTGCTGTTTGGCGAAACTATTGCCAACCCCGGTTGCAGTGTGTTGGATATTGAGCGTATGGCTCGTATAGCACACAGCAAAGGTGTACCTTTGATTGTGGACAACACTTTCGCGACACCCATCAACTGCCGTCCCTTTGAATGGGGTTGCGACATCGTAACACACTCTACAACCAAGTATATGGATGGCCACGCAACAGCCGTTGGTGGCGTGATAGTGGATAGTGGAAACTTCGATTGGGAGGCTCAACACGACAAGTTTACTTGCCTTACCGAGCCCGATGAGTCGTATCACGGTCTTGTCTATACCGAGCGTTTTGGTAAAGGCGCATATATAACTAAAGCCACAAGCCAAGTAATGCGCGACTTGGGCTCGATACAATCGCCACAAAATGCGTTCCTTCTCAATATAGGATTGGAAACACTACACTTGCGTATGCAACGCCACTGCGAAAATGCACAAAAGGTAGCCGAGTTCCTGCAAAACGATGAGCGCGTAGCGTGGGTACACTACTGTGGACTTCCGGGCGATAAATATTACGAATTGGGGCAAAAATACCTACCTAACGGCTCGTGTGGCGTAATATCATTCGGGTTGAAAGGAGGTCGCGATGTATCAATACGATTTATGGACAACCTCAAGTTGGCAGCCATTGTAACACACGTTGCCGATGCACGCACTTGCGTATTACACCCTGCCAGCCACACACACCGACAACTCAGCGACGAGCAATTGCGCGAAGCCGGTGTTGAGCCCGATTTGATACGTTTGTCGGTAGGTATTGAGAATGTTGAAGATATTATAGCCGACTTGCAACAAGCCTTAGACGCCTAATCAATTGACAGTTCTGATAAGGAATATATAGGGAGTTATCGCCTCGATTTTGTCGGGATACGATAACTCCTTAACTTTACTCATAGGCAAAGTAATAGGCGAGGGGAGTTGCTCTATCAACTTGTACAGATAAGGCGACTTGATGACATAATTGGCTGTAACTCGCAGGTCGTCATTCCCATTTTTTGCATACACTATACCCACCACATCACCATCAACATCGAAGATAGGGCTGCCACTACTGCCGTTGTCTATCTCAACCGATACCATATAATCGTAATATGAGTTACCATTGACCGAAGAGACATTGCCTATAGAGTTCTTGATACCATACCCTAAATAGTTAGTTTTGGGATAACCCAAGTAAAAGAGTTCTTCGCCGGCACGCACATTTCGGTTTTCAAATCCATATGGAATATCGCCCAATGTTGTAAACTCGGCATCGTTGATGCGTAGTATGGCAAGGTCGTGAATAGAATCAGCCACAACCAACTCGGCGTTATACGATATACGATTATCGTTACCTTTATATACACGAAAACTTGTAAAACCTTCAGCAACGTGATAATTGGTTGCAATATAGCCATCGGACGTAAGAGCAAACCCTGTTCCTTGACCTCCGGATTTATTATTATCTATTTTGACAGGTGTATGTTGCGATGGCAACATAAAGACAGTCACATCTTCTGATTCAAATTGAAAATATAACTTATTCGCAAAAGAGTAAGAAATAACGTTATCAATTTTTAACCCTTCGGCATCGTACCAATACCCGTGGTAGTAATGATTATTAGTGGGTTTTATACAACCTTTAACCATACCCTCTGACCACTTACCGGGATAAACATCTGCCCCCGATAAGTACAGTATATCATAACTATCACCGTTAGCAACAATGGCAAGTTCATAATCGCCTCCCAACTCCACATTGTTTACACGAAATTTATCGTCGGGAATGTACCAAAATCCCTCAATAGGATTCAAATCTTTACTGTTGCTGAAATAGGAACACAAAGACTCGGTAGTCCAATCGGTATGCTGCAACACATCTTTATCATCAACACTGATAAAAACATTCTCAATACTTACCTTCGATGCTGCGCCTAAATACAGTCCTGTAAGATTACCAAAACAAGGCATATTATAGGCAATAGTCCAAGGTACATCAAAGTTCCACCCACCACCTATCCACGCAGTATTATTGCTATATTGTATCCACATATTATATAGCCCTGAATTATAGGCATTGTTTTTATAGCGACAATTGCGCCATTGAGTATGATAAGTAGTATCATTACCATTGACAGTAAGCACACAATATTCCACGTCATCACTCATATACAGCGCATCATCGCTACGGCTGGCGCGCATCAGCACAGCATTGTAATGTTGCATATCCTTCATACCCCACAACCAGCCATATACGGGTCGCTCTATAGACCCACCACGCTTTACCTTGCCATCATCATTGAGGAAATACTGTGGATACTTTTTAAAAGGCTCACCGTGCAGATTGTTGATAGAAAACGATATGTCCAATGAATACTCGCCTTGCGCTTGAATATCTACAACATTCACGGTATCACTCTTCATCCTGTTATAAGAATCTATCAGCCTACCATCCTTATCCATTACAGCCTCACGAAAACTGCTTGTACCCGTGTACCAACGAGGACTGACAAGATACTCGCGTGCCTGCACCCAGCCACACACCGAGAGAAACACTATAAAAAACAGCAGACGCAGATATTTTACCATAACAGGAGAATCATATATCACACACAAAGATATAATAAAAATCAATAAGCACAACCCACACACATTATATTAACATAGTAGAGTAAGGCAGATGCAGATTTATACCACTCCCCCCAGCATAAAAAAAGCGTGCCACCCAAGTAGGCGACACGCTATAATTTATTTTGTAAAATGATTAGCGAACAACAACTTTAGTTGCTTTCTCACCAACTTTTACGATATAGATGCCTTTTTGAGAGATTTTGATGTCACGACCGGCAATGCCTGTTGCAACCAATTTACCTGTTACATTGTAAACGTTTACAGTTTCGTTGTTACCTGTAGTTTTGATGTAACCGTTAACGGCAAATGCACGATTGTTGATAACTTTGGCACTCTCAAGAGCCGAGATAGCAGCATTAATACCATCAAGACTGTAATCTGTTACGTTCTTAACACCTGCACTCAAGAAGTATGTAAGCAACTGACCTTTTACCCAAACAGTTTTACCTACCATATCGGGGTTGTCGTAGGGGTTGATAGCAGTACGAATATCGCCTTTAGGAAGTTGTACGGGTACATAAGGCTCGGCAGTACCAAGAGCCAAGTTTGTATAAGTAGTTTCTTCAGCCAAGGCTCCATTATTTGCAGCACTACCGGCAACTACACCACTTACCCAATACTCTGTTGTACCGGTTTTATCACAAAGGATTGCTACATCTTCTACAGAAAGAGCATCATTTAGCGTACCTCTGTGTTCTGCTACAACTGCTACAAGATTGGTTGTGGCTTTCAAATCGCCCGATTTGATAGTGATAGTACCCTTTGCAGTACCGGCTGCAGCACCTTCAAATGTAACATTTACGCTACCACCTGTAGCGGGGAGCGAGGTTACGTCGGCTGTAAAGCCTTCACCTTCTACAGATACACTTACATTCTCTGAAAGTCCATCAGTAACAACTTCTATTTCTTGTGTTTGAACACCTTCAAGAACTACTCCGAAATTAACATCACCAGCATTTTTGAAGTTCAAAGTACCGGCAGATGAAGCCTCTGTGATAGTGATAGTTTGGAATTGAGCATTTTTAGTATTTACGACTTTCAATGTGTAACGAGTACCAACTTCATCACCTGTAATTGTCCAAGTAAAATCGGAATTGGTAGCATTCAAGGTTTTGGTTTCCACTACAACGTCACCTTTCATCAAAGCAACTTGTACAGAAGTTGAAGCAGAAGCTCCTGTTTTAACACTAATACTTCCAATTTTGAAATCCATTGCAGGCAATGTAACATAACCATCGATTTGTTTGCCCTTTGTATTGTTGTAGATAAACAAGTAAGAGGGATCACCATATTTGCTACCATCGTTCCACTTACCATTTTGGATAGTAAAAGTGTAGCCATTGAAAGTGTAATCATCTGCTTCAGCTTCAACAGTAGGCAAGCCACTACCATCTGTAGTAAAATCAAAAGTCACACTCTTTTGTGCAAAGACACTTACTGCCATACACAAAAGCATTGATAAAAGGGTAATTTTCTTCATAAACAATTAATTTATAGGTTAGTAAATAAAATTCTATTTATGCTTATCGCAATGAGCGATATTCACTTGCAAAGTAAACAAAAAAAAACGACATAATGAACGGAAACAATGTAAAAAACATATTAAATATTAATTACAATTTCCAAAGAGTTTTTTGTAAATATTAGGTTATTGAATGTGGCCGATTATTATGGTCGTTTGGCAAAAAAGTTGTACCTTTGTAAATTGGAATAATAATCCGAAGTAAAAGAATGAATACACAAAAAAGATTGGCTATATTAGGCTCTACAGGCTCTATTGGGCGACAGACACTTGAAGTCGTTGACCAATATCCCGACCTATTTGAAGCCTACCTCATAACAGCCAATAACCAAATTGAATTACTCATAGAACAGGCGCGTAAATATCGCCCTGAAGTTGTTATTATTGCAAATAAAGATTACTATACCCAACTGCGCGATGCGCTTGCCGACCTTCCCATAAAAGTATATGCCGGAGCCGATGCGATAGCCGAAGCCGTCACACTGCAAGATATCGACATTGTTGTTACGGCTATGGTAGGATATGCAGGATTGCTACCTACCATTCGCGCTATAGAGGCACATAAAACTATAGCGCTTGCCAATAAAGAGACGCTTGTTGTTGCAGGCGAACTCATTACCCAATTGGCCATACAACATCGTGCGCCCATTATACCGGTTGACTCGGAGCATTCGGCTATCTTCCAATGTTTGGTGGGAGAGGGTAACAACCCGATAGAAAAAATTATCCTCACTGCATCGGGAGGGCCATTTCGCAAGCACACGCAAGAGGAATTGAGCAAAGTAACTCGCGCCGATGCTCTGCGACATCCCAATTGGAGTATGGGTAACAAAATAACCATCGACTCGGCCACTCTTATGAACAAAGGTTTTGAGATGATTGAGGCCAAGTGGCTATTTGGTGTCGAGCCTGATAAAATTGAGATTGTAGTACATCCTCAATCTATCATTCACTCGATGGTGGAATTTGCCGATGGTGCAGTAAAAGCGCAATTGGGTACACCGGATATGAAGTTACCCATTCGATATGCATTATCATACCCCGACCGATTGGTATCGACCGATCGTAAACTGTCGCTTGCCGATTATGCAACGCTTACATTCGAAAAACCCGATATGGTGCGTTTCCCCCTCTTGCAGTACGCTTTCAATGCAATAGCGCAAGGTGGAAATATGCCTTGTATTATGAATGCAGCCAACGAAATAGCCGTTGCATCATTCTTGTCGGAACGAATCGGATTCTGCCAAATTGCCGAAACCGTTGCCTACACAATGCAGCATATCGACTTTACGGCACAGCCAAGTTACGATGATTATGTAGCCACAAACAGTGAGGCACGCAAGTGTGCAGCACAATATATAGAAACACTCAAATAAAGAGATATAACACAGTATGGAAACATTTTTGATTAAAGCCCTACAGTTGATGCTGAGCCTATCGATACTTGTAGGTTTTCACGAGTTCGGACACTACATTTTCGCCCGTATGTTTGGCATACGCGTAGAGCGATTTTTCCTATTTTTCGATTATAAATTTGCACTTCTTTCATTCAAGCGCGAAGCAAAATCGCTGGTGGTAAAGGTTTGTGATAAATTGCAATTTGACATACCTATGTGGGCTGCCAAACCCAGTGACACCGAATTTGGTGTAGGTTGGATTCCCTTTGGAGGTTATGTAAAGATAGCCGGTATGATTGATGAGTCGATGGACCTCGAACAAATGAAACAACCGATGCAACCGTGGGAGTTTCGTGCTAAACCGGCTTGGCAACGCTTATTGGTAATGATAGCCGGTGTGCTATTCAATTTCATATTGGCTATTATCATATATAGTTGCATCACATTTAAGTGGGGCGAAACCTACTTGCCATTCGAAAACGCCAAAGACGGTATGGAATTTAGCCAACCGGCTCTCGATGCAGGATTCCGTAACGGTGATATTCTATTGACAGCCGATGGCGAAAAATTGGAGTACCTATCGAACGAATCACTACACGCCATTATTGAGGCGCAAGAAGTAACAGTGTTGCGTGATGGTGTTATTGTTCCCATTACCATCAACGACAGCCTGATGCTCAATATAATGAAACAAAATACTTTCTTCGCAACATATCGCGTTCCTGCCATTGTCAAGACAGCCGAGGAGGGTACAGGAGCATTTGCTGCCGGATTGACTACAGGCGACCGCATTGTTAGTATTGATACAACTGCCATAGGTTCGTTTAGCGAACTCACCACTGCATTGCAACCTTACAAATCGCAGATGGTAAATGTTGGCTACCTGCGTGGCGACTCGTTAATGACAACTGCTGTTATGACCGACTCCTTGTGTCGTTTGGGTATCAACATTACACCCGTAAACGAGTTATATACACTTGTAACCAAGAAATACACCTTCTGGGAGGCAATACCTCGTGGTATAGAGATAGGTGTGAGCCGACTTACCAACTATGTAAGCGACTTCAAGTATGTATTTACCAAGGAAGGTGCTCAAAGTCTTGGTGGTTTTGGCTCAATTGGCAGCCTGTTTGCCCCTAAATGGGACTGGTACTCATTCTGGAATATGACAGCATTCCTCTCGGTAATCCTCGCATTTATGAATATCCTGCCCATACCGGCACTCGACGGTGGACACGTATTCTTCTTACTCTATGAGGTTATCACACGTCGTAAACCCAGCGACAAATTTATGGAGATAGCACAAACTGTAGGCTTGTTCTTGCTCTTTGGCTTGCTCATATACGCCAATGGTAATGATTTGATAAAGTTTATCTTTATATAAACGTCACAACTATGACAAAAAGTAAATTCATACTCAAACCCGGCAAAGAAGACTCTTTCCGTCGTTTTCACCCTTGGGTATTCTCGGGTGCAATACAACGCATTGTAGGCGATGAGCCAACCGAAGGAGATGTTGTAACGGTAGAAGATTGGCAAGGCAACTTTGTTGGTGTTGGACACTATCAAATAGGCAGTATTGCCGTACGCATACTATCATTTACACCGGTTGAGATAGATCTCGCATTTTATCGTGAGCGTCTGCAAGTTGCATACCAAATGCGCCGTAGCCTCGGTCTTGAAAACGGCGACTATAACAACGCCTACCGATTGGTACACGGCGAAGGCGATAACTTGCCCGGACTCATTATAGACATCTACCGCAACACAGCCGTTATGCAGGCGCACAGTCCCGGTATGCACTATGCTCGACATACCCTTGCACAAGCACTGAAAGAGGTAATGGGCGATATGATAGATAACATATACTATAAATCGGAAACGACATTACCCTACAAAGCAGCACTTGAGCAAGAGAATGAATATCTGCTGGGTGGAGTAGGCGATGATACAGCAACTGAAAACGGATTGAAATTCCACGTTGATTGGCTGAGAGGTCAAAAGACAGGGTTCTTTGTCGATCAGCGCGAAAACAGGTCGTTGCTCGAAAGATATTCACGCAATCGCAAGGTGCTCAATATGTTCTGCTACACCGGAGGTTTCTCATTCTACGCTATGCGTGGTGGTGCCGAATTGGTGCACTCGGTTGACAGTTCGGCTAAAGCCATCGACCTCACTTGCCAGAATGTGGAATTAAACTTCCCCGGCGACCCTCGACACCAAGCCTTTGCCGAGGATGCCTTCAAGTATCTCGATGCAATGGGCAGTAATTACGACCTCATTATACTCGACCCTCCGGCTTTTGCCAAGCATCGTAAAGTGCTAAACAACGCATTGCAAGGTTATCGCAAACTTAATGCCAAAGCGTTCGAGAAGATACGTCCCGGAGGTATTCTCTTTACCTTCTCCTGCTCGCAAGTAGTAAGCAAAGAGAATTTCCGATTGGCAGTCTTTACTGCAGCGGCACAATCGGGTCGCAAGGTACGCATACTACACCAACTCACACAACCAGCCGACCATCCTGTAAACATATATCATCCTGAGGGTGAATATTTGAAAGGATTGGTGCTGTATGTTGAATAAATACTAAAATCATTATTCACACTATAACCAATTAATTTTTCTAATGTTATGAAGAAAAACATTTGTATTATGCTGGCATCATTGTCATTACTCTCGTGCGCACCTACTGCCGAGAAGGAACAAGCCGAGTTTGATTACACAGTCGAGCGCTTTGCCGACTTGGAGATTCTTCGCTACGAAGTAGCCGGCTTTGACGAGTTGACACTCGACCAAAAGAAACTTATTTACTATCTGCAAGAAGCCGCACTGCAAGGTCGTGACATTCTTTTCGACCAAAACGGCAAGTGGAACTTGGCCATTCGCCAGACACTTGAAACAGTCTATACCGACTATCAAGGCGATCGTACTACCGAAGAATGGGCTGACTTTGAGACCTATACCAAGCAAGTATGGTTTGCCAACGGTATCCATCACCACTACTCAAGCGACAAATTCTTACCTACATTTTTTCCCGAGTATTTTGCTGAAGCAGTAAAGAGTGTCGATGCAAGTAAATTGCCTATACGCGAAGGCGAAACTGTTGAGGACTTGATTGCAACACTCACTCCCATAATGTTCGATCCTACCGTAATGCCCAAACGCACCAACCAAGCCGATGGCGAAGACCTCATTCTTACTTCGGCCGGTAACTACTACGACGGTGTTACACAACAGGAGGCCGAGGCATTCTATAATGCAATGAAAGATCCCAAAGATGAAACTCCTATCTCTTACGGATTGAACAGCCGTCTTGTAAAACGTGATGGTAAGATTTACGAGGAGGTATATAAAATAGACGGTCGTTATGGTAGCGCTATTGCTCGCATTGTTGAGTGGCTCGAGAAGGCTGCCGGCGTAGCAGAAAACGATGCTCAAAAAGCCGTTATTGAAAAACTTATCGAGTATTATCGCACAGGCGATTTGCGTACATTCGACGAGTATGCTATACTTTGGGTACAAGACCTTGACAGCCGCATCGACTTTGTAAACGGCTTCACAGAGTCTTATGGCGACCCCATCGGTTTGAAGGCAAGTTGGGAGTCAATCGTAAACTTCAAAGATCTTGAGGCTTCACGTCGTACACAACTCATCAGCGAAAACGCACAATGGTTTGAAGAAAATTCACCCACCGACAAGCGTTTCAAGAAAGAAAACGTTAAAGGTGTTGCTGCCAAGGTTATCACAGCAGCCATTCTTGCCGGTGACTGCTATCCTTCAACACCTATAGGTATCAACCTGCCTAATGCCAACTGGATACGCGCTACACACGGCTCTAAATCGGTTACTATCGACAACCTCACAGAGGCTTATGCCGAGGCAGCCAAAGGTAACGGTTTCAACGAAGAGTTTGTTTACAGCGATGTAGAACGCGAATTGCTCGCCAACTATGGTGGCATTACAGGTGACCTCCACACCGACCTCCACGAGTGCTTGGGTCACGGTTCGGGCAAACTTCTTCCCGGTGTTGACCCCGATGCATTGCGTTCACACGGCTCTACACTTGAAGAGGCTCGCGCCGACCTTTTTGCTCTCTATTATATGGCCGATGCAAAATTGGTTGAACTTGGCATCATTCCCAACGATGAAGCATATAAGGCTTGCTACTATCAACAAATGATGAACGGCCTTATGACTCAATTGCACCGTATCGAGCCCGGTAAGGACATCGAAGAAAGCCATATGCGCGACCGTCAACCTATTGCTGCTTGGGCATACGACTTGGGTAAGGCCGAGAACGTAATGGAAATAGCAGTTGTCGATGGCAAACGTTATGTAAAAATCAACGACTATGTGAAGTTGCGCGAAATATTTGGTCAACAACTCGCCGAGATACAACGTATCAAGAGTGAGGGCGACTACGAAGCCGGCAGAATTTTGGTTGAGAAATATGCTGTTAAAGTTGACGCCGACCTCCACAACGAAGTTTTGGCTCGCTACGAGGCTCTTAACCTCGCCCCCTACAAGGGCTTTGTAAACCCCGTTTATGTGGCCGAATATGATGCCGAGGGCAACATAACTGATGTAAAACTCGACTACACCGAAGGCTATGCCGAGCAAATGCTTCGCTACTCAAGCGAATATGGCACATTACCCGCTTACAACGATTAAAATCGAGTAATTCTTAAAAAAGAGCACTTGAATTAATTTTCAAGTGCTCTTTTTTATACCATACTTAAAGTTGCTGTTATAAAGAAATACTTTATAGTATTGCCTATAAATAGAAAAGCCACTCTTGCGATGGAGTGGCTTTTTACTATTTTATGACTTATTTTAAAATACGATTTTGTTGTTATTGATAACAGCCGAAGCCTTTTCAGCCAACTTTCTATACTCTTTTGTTTTAAGATACTCCTTCATAAACTCGGTATGCTTAAAATTATGAATATCGCTACCAACAAAATCGACCATACCTTTTTCAAGCAGACGCAGTGCCATAGCCTTTACCTCGGGGTAATAGTAACCGGCAAGAGATAGAAAATTTACTTGGAATAAACACCCTTGATCGTGCAACTCCTTATAGATTTGAGGCGTTTTATGGTAATACATATAACGCTCGGGGTGTGCAAGGATAGGGGTGTAACCCTTCAGTTGCAAGTCGAAAATCAGTTCCTTAATCTCCCAGAAAGGTTGAAAGAAAGAGTTTTCAATAAGCAAATAATTCTCAGGGTAGGGCAACAACGTATTGTTATTTAACTGCTTCAAGAAGTATTCGTCCATACGATACTCGGCCGAAGTGTGTATCGCTACATCAATACCCTCCTTATCGAGTGCCGCACGCAAAGAATCATAGGCTGCGCCAATAGTATCGGGAGTATTTTCGAATGTACTTTCTGTAACGTGCGATGTCGCAATAATACGACGAATACCCATTGCTTGCATTTGTCGAACTAACTCGACAGACGTAGCAACATCGGGAGAACCATCATCAATGCCGGGCAATATATGGCAATGCACTTCAGTATCATAAAAAAGTGAGGCAGGTACCTCATTATTCTTCTTAAAGAAATTGAATAAACCCATATTATAAATGTTTTATACCTACAAAGGTAGGTAAAAAAATAGATACGACACGACATTTAAGACATTTTTTAGAACAATGAATTTAATTACCTTATCTTATTGATTACTACATATAAAATAGTTATCTTTGCAGTCGTTTTTTAAATATTAATATTACTGATAATGAAGAAAGCATTCGTGTTTCCCGGTCAAGGGTCACAATTTGTAGGTATGGGTAAAGATCTCTATGAGAACTTTCCTGTGGCAAAAGAGATGTTTGAGAAAGCAAACGAGATTTTAGGTTTTCGCATTACCGACTTGATGTTTGATGGGACTGAAGAAGACTTACGCCAAACCAAAGTAACACAGCCGGCAGTATTCTTGCACTCGGTTATATTAGCCAAAACTATGGGCGAAGAATTTTGCCCCGATATGGTAGCAGGCCACTCATTGGGCGAGTTATCAGCACTTGTCGCTGTAGGTGCCATTTCGTTTGAGGATGGTTTGCGACTTGTTTCGGCACGTGCTATGGCTATGCAAAAGGCTTGTGAGATGCGACCTTCGACAATGGCCGCTATCATAGGATTACCCGACGAAACCATCGAAAATATATGCAAAGAGGTTACCGAAGGTGTTGTAGTATGTGCCAACTATAATAATCCCGGACAATTGGTAATTTCAGGCTCAATTGAAGGTATTGATGCTGCTTGCGAAAAACTCACAGCAGCCGGTGCCAAGCGTGCGTTGAAACTCAAAGTAGGTGGTGCATTCCACTCACCACTTATGGAGCCTGCTCGTGCCGAGTTGGCCGAAGCAATTGCTGCTACGCCTTTTATGACCCCTTCTTGCCCTGTATATCAAAACGTCGATGCACTCGCTCACACAAACCCCGATGAGATAAAAGAGAATCTTATCGCACAACTTACTGCATCGGTACGTTGGAGTTACTCGGTAGATAATATGATAGCCGACGGTGCTACAGAATTTACCGAAGTAGGTCCCGGTGCTGCCTTGCAAGGTATGATACGCAAAATCAGCCGCGAGGTAACAGTATCAGGCCGTCAATAAGAAACATAGATACTAATATGATTCACATCCTGCTTTATAAAGCAGGATGTTTTTTTATCACTCAACCTAAGAGCAATGCCTGCATTTTAGAACACAAAAAAAGCGCACCTACCACAGTGCGCTTAACCTTAACCATTTTTTTTGTTTTATTCTTGCTCTTCTACAACCTCGGCATCGGGAGCGTTTCTTTTAACTGATTCGATACCATTGTCGCGAGAGTCTTCGCTTTGATACATTTGGCTGCTACCAATAACTTGACCGTTTGTTGCTTTCAAGTTGAAGTAGAATTTACCATTTGTTGACTCTTTACGCTCGTAGCGAGCATCTTCAGGTGAATTTTTCTTTACCGACTCAATGCCGTTTTTGCAAGCAGCCAATGTTGTGTAACCTTCGCTCGAAAGAATTACTTGACCATTAGTCGCTTTCAAATTAAATTGGAATTCACCGTTTTTGCGTGTTGTGATTACAAATTTTCCCATTTAATTAAGAATTAAGGATTAATAAAATATTACCTTGTAAAAATACTGCTTTTGTCGGATACGGCAATAGTTACAATTATTAAATTTTGTAAAACGATAAAAAAACCGTACACTTGCAAAGTGTACGGTTTTCGGATATCGAGTATAGCATTATGCTATTAGAACCAACGAACGTATGCGAAGTCTTGACGGTGAGGCAAGTCGGCGTGCTTGGGATACATACGGAATGCAAAACGGAAAGCACCGGCCTTGTCGATTGTGTTGTTAAGGCGATAAGTAATGTTAGTACCCTCAATCTTAACAACTTCAAGTTCTTGTACGCTGTGAAGTTTCATCTCGTTGCTGTTTGTTGCGCTATCGGCAGGAATAGCAACAAGTTCTACACCGAGGCAGTTGCCCAAGCCCTTGTTGTCAATAGTTACTTCAACAGGATAGGTAACACCCACTTGAGGAGTATATACCATTGTATCGGGAACTTTTACCTCTTTAATCTCTATCTCATTCCACTTGGCTGCTACACCGGCTTTCCAAGCAGCAATCTCTTTGGCTTTAGCAAAGTTGTTGGCTTGCAAGTAAGCCGAGCGTTGACCCTCCTTGTTGTAGAAACGATCGATATAGTCGTCTAGTTGACGTTTCATTGTATAAACGGGAGCAATCTCGGCGATAGATTTCTTGATATATTGAATCCACTCGGGAGAGTAGCCCTTGCTGTTTTTAGCAAAGTACAAGGGGATGATTTGGTTCTCGAGCATCGAATAGATTGTGGCAGCATCAAGTTTATCTTGTTGAGCTTGATCTTGGTATGTACGCTTGTCGGTCAAAGCCCAACCTGCACCTTCACGATAGCCCTCATACCACCAACCATCGAGTACCGAGAAGTTAAGTACACCATTCATTTCGGCCTTTTCGCCCGATGTACCCGAAGCCTCGAGAGGACGAGTAGGAGTATTCAACCAGATATCTACACCCGAGATAAGACGTTTTGAAATCTTCATATCGTAGTTCTCCAAGAAGATAATCTTACCGATAAACTCGGGCATACGCGAAATCTCAACGATACGTTTGATAAGACCTTGACCGGCACCATCGGCGGGGTGAGCCTTACCTGCAAAGATAAATTGTACAGGACGATCGGGGTTGTTTACAATCTTAGAGAGACGCTCCAAGTCGGTAAACAAGAGGTGTGCGCGCTTGTAAGTAGCAAAACGGCGAGCGAAACCAATGAGCAGAGCATTGGGGTTGATGCGCTCGAGTACCGATACGATACGCGAGGGATCACCTTGATTCTTGAGCCAAGTTTCACGGAAGTCATCTTTTACAAACTTGATGAATTTATTTTTCAAAGTTTGACGCATATTCCATATTTCTTGGTCATCAACCTCATAAATACGGCTCCAAATGTCGCAGTTCGATTGATCTTGCATATATTCCTCACCAAGTTTCTCTTTGTAGAATGCTTTCCATTCCGATGCAGCCCAAGTAGGCATATGCACACCATTTGTTACATAACCAACGTGCAACTCGTCGGGAGCATATCCCTTCCAAATGGGTTGGAACATCTTTTGCGATACTTTACCGTGCAACCAACTTACACCGTTTACCTCTTGGCAAGTGTTGCAAGCAAATACACTCATTGAGAATTTCTCGTTAGTATCGGGGTTTTCACGACCCATATTGATGAAGTCGCTCCACGAAATACCCAATTTTGCAGGATATTCGCCCATATATTTACCGAAGAGTGACTCATCGAAGTAGTCGTGACCGGCAGGAACAGGAGTGTGTACAGTGTAAAGTGAAGATGCACGAACAACCTCAAGAGCCTCGGCAAAGTTCAAGCCTTTACCTACATAATCAACAAGACGTTGTACGTTCAACAAGGCTGCGTGACCTTCATTACAGTGATATACTTGGCTTTCGATACCGAGTTTGTGCAACATCAATACACCACCGATACCCAACATATACTCTTGTTTCATACGGTTTTCCCAATCACCACCATAGAGTTGGTATGTAATAGGACGGTCAAACTCGCTATTGAGGTCCAAGTCGGTATCCATCAAATAGAGCGCGATGCGACCTACATTAACACGCCAAACGTGCGAATAGATAGTGCGACCGGGGAAGGGTACTTCGAGAATCATAGGACGACCATCGGCCTCACATACTTGCTCGATAGGAAGTTGGTTGAACTTTTGTGCCTCATAGTTGGCTATTTGTTGACCATCCATCGAGAGTGTTTGCGAGAAGTAACCATAGCGATAGAGGAAACCGACACCGGTCATATCGACACGGCTGTCGCTGGCCTCTTTCAAGTAGTCACCGGCCAATACACCAAGACCACCCGAATAAATCTTCAACGAAGCAGCAAGACCATACTCCATAGAGAAATACGATACCGAAGGTACATCGGTACGTTTCTCAACATTCATATAGGCTTGAAATTCATCGTAAACGTCGGCAATACGACGCATCATAGATTTATCGGCAAGTATCGATGCTATCTTCTCATAACTCATACTTTGAAGCATCAATACAGGATTCTCATTTGTTGCGTGCCACAAGTCACGATCGAGGTCGTGAAAGAGGCTTTTTGCAGATGTATTCCACACCCACCAAAGATTTCGGGCAAGAGTGTCGAGGTTTGCCAACTCGGCAGGAAGACTTGCCTTTACGGTAACATCACGCCAAATAGGGGCGTTGGTATTACTTGCTTTTACTGTCATAGTTGTAAATGTTTATAATTTGTATTATTGTTTTCTTTCTTGATTTCTTTGTAATGCAATATTGTATGCTTGGTCATAGTACACAATAAAGTTTTTCCATTCGGCCTCGGCTGCAAGTTTCGACGCTGCACGGTCGATGGTTGCTTTCTCTTTAGCACTCATTTTGCTCAACTCTACAATAGTATCGGCAAGTTGTTGCGATACATTAATAAAGTTATCATCGTAACGGCGCAACACTTGAACACCTGTTGCCTTCAGTGTGCTTGCATCGTGACCTATTACCCACTGACCAAAACCCGATAGTTGTGTGGTAATGGTGGGTATGCCAAATGCGACACTCTCCAACGGAGTGTATCCCCAAGGCTCATAGTAACTGGGGAATGCTGTGGCATCCATACCTACAAGTACATCGTAGTAGGGCATATTGAGCAATCCATCGCTACCGGTGAGATATGAGGGTATGAAGATTATCTTAACACGACTATCGGGATGGTTGTTCAGTCCGAGCCAATGTATCTGATTGATGATATTATCGCTATCGTAGTTGTGCAACTCGTGGGTAATAATAGGATCGGGCAGGGGAGTCGTGTACTCTTTACCTGCAGCCACACGTTGCAACAAGTCGGTACGGGGCGAATCTACCCAACCGGGGGTAAGCACAAATGCTATAATCTCACGATTGAGATCACGACGTTGAGCCATACGACCTATAGCATCGATATACATATCGATACCTTTGTTTCGGTACTCATATCGACCTGACGTTGCTACCAAGAAGGCATCATCGGCAGGTTTATAGCCTATAAGATTTTGTGCTATATCGAGCAACTTACGGCGAGCGATGGCACGTTTCTCGGCGAAATCCTTTTTAGAGGGAACAAAATTGCGTTCAAAGCCGTTAGGTGTCACCACATCGGGACGACGCTCAAGCAGTTGTTCGCACTCGCGAGCCGTGATATCACTTACGGTAGTAAAGCAATCGGCATTAATTGCAGCACGCTTTTCAACCGAGTGTTTCGATACCATATTTAACTCTTGTGCCATTTGGTCGCCATTATAACCACTCAAGTAGTCATACAAGGGCTTGTTATTACCGGCAATAGAACGGCCCATAGAAGTTGCGTGGGTTGTAAATACAGTAGCAATACCGGGAACAAAATGTTTCAGGTAAAGCAAGCCCATCGCAGTTGTCCACTCATCGAAGTGAGCAACAACACTCTTCTCTGCACCATTTATATATAGGTAATAGTTTTCGATAACAAGAGCCGAAGCCCAAGCAAAAGCCGAAGCCTCATCATAATCGCCGTATGCCGGCATTGAATCTACACCGTACAAGTCCCACATCAATTTATAAAGCTCATTTTTGCGTTCAAAAAGGGGCTTAAAATCGACGAGAATAACTACCGGCTTTCCGGGGATATCCCAGCGTCCGGTGCGCACTTTCAGTCCATAGGGTAATTGTGCTTGCTCAAGCCAACCTTTTGTAACCTTATCGTCTTCGATAAAAAAGGGCGAAGGCTTCTCTTGCCACACATCAGGACCTATGAAAACCACTTTGTCTTTATGACTCTTTTGAAGTGTCTTTGCCTTGGTCGAAAGCACTGTATAGATGCCTCCTATGAGGTTACAAACCTCCCAACTCACGTCAAATATATAATCGGGTCTACTTTCACTATTTGTCATATAGTTTGTAATAATCCGGTTTTTATATTTAAGTCACAAAAATACAACATTTTTCCGTGTTATAGAAGATATGATATTTGTTTTTTCACATAGGCAACTATGCAATCGTTTTCCTAATATCATTTCGTTATTATCAATATCGTTTTATATCGCTAAATTTTCGATTTGAATTTCAATGATTGGAAAAATATTACTATATTTGTAAAACTATAATTTTTAAATGTATCTAACTATGGCAAGTAAAAGAGATCTTAAGAAAGAGATTAATGCTATTGCAGCAACTCTCGTTGGCGAATATCTACTCACAAGTGAATTTGTTCCCGGAGTTGATATCGAGAAAGCGAACACTGTTCTTGGCAAAGTAATTGCTTTGCGCGAGGAATATATATCAAGAGTAGGTGCAAACGGTGGCAAAGATCCCAAACAGGTTAAGGCATACTACAAGCAATTGAAGTCGGACTTCAATGTTGCCGTTGATGAAATTATCACTGATTTCGAGACATTAACCAAAGAGTAAATATGGGCTTCGGGGCTTATATAGCGAAGAAATTATTAAAGTGGGGTGGTTGGACTGTCAATGTCGAACTGCCCGACTTTGATAAAAGTATTATATGTGTGGCTCCACACACAAGCAATTGGGATTTTATTATATGTGAACTTGCATATTTGTCATTAGGACGCCGATCGGGATTCTTGATGAAGAAAGATTGGTTTTTCTTCCCGTTAGGTAACTTCTTTCGTGCCATAGGTGGTGTGCCGGTCGATCGCAGTCGTCGCACCGACTTGGTAGAACAGATAGCCGAGCAATTTGCACAACACGACAAGATGACCATTGCTATTACCCCCGAGGGCACTCGCAGTGCCAACCCTAATTGGAAAACAGGTTTTTATCGTATTGCACAACGCGCCGGTGTACCTCTTGTGCTTGCCTATCTCGATTATGACAAGCGCGAGATAGGCATAGAACGCACTTTTGAGCCTACAGGCGATGTGGATGCCGATATGGAGGCTATCAAACGTTATTATATGCGTTTCAATGCCAAGTATAAAGATAAATTTGTTACCGGACTCGAATAATCACTATGGAAAAACTACACGTTGCATTACTGCAGAACGATATAATATGGGAAGACGTTAAAGCCAACCTGAAGGCTTGTGAAACAATATTGGCAACGCTCGATGCCAATGTTCATCTTGCCGTACTGCCCGAAATGTTCACAACAGGATTTTCAATGTCGGCCACTCAATATGCCGAGGAGGGGGAAGGAACGACCATTACCACGCTAAAACGTTGGGCTACTCAATTCGATATAGCCATTGCCGGCAGTTACATTGCGCGTGAAGGCGTGTGCTGTTACAACCGAGGATTCTTTGTGAAGCCCAATGGCGAAGTTACATTCTACGACAAACGCCACCTGTTCCGTATGGGCGACGAGGGCAAGGTATTCTCGGCGGGTAATAAGCGTGTAATCATTGAATACAGAGGCTGGCGTATCGCATTATTTATATGCTACGACCTGCGTTTCCCTGTGTGGAGTCGGAATGTTGATAACGAGTACGATGTTGCTCTATATGTAGCATCGTGGCCACAAGTGCGCAGCAATGTATGGCGCACACTGCTGTTGGCTCGGGCTATCGAAAATGCTTGCTATGTGTGTGGCGTAAATCGCGTAGGTGAAGACGGAATGAAACTCATATACACTGGCGACACAATGGCTATAGACTTCAAGGGTGGCATTATTAATAAAGTACCCGATGGCGAACAAGGTGTTGTCGTGGTTGAACTTGACGGAGAAAAACTGCAATCATTCCGTACCAAATTCCCCACTTGGCGCGACGCCGACCGTTTTACGATAGAATAAGAATTTGTAAACAATAATCACTTACCCAAATTGATACAAGTAGGACAATACAACACCTTGCGTGTAGTGAAGGAGGTAGAGTTTGGTATCTACCTTGATGGAGGAGATGCCGGTGAGATACTCTTGCCGGCCAAGTATGTACCACAAGATACTGCTGTTGATGATGAAATAGAGGTTTTTATCTATCACGATAGCGAGGACCGACTGATAGCCACGACCGAGGAGCCGTACATAATGGTAGGAGAGTTTGCTTTCCTCGAAACAAAATCGGTCAATCGCATCGGAGCGTTCCTCGACTGGGGAATTACAGCCAAAGACCTACTTGTACCATTTGCCGAACAACGTGCAACAATGCGCGAAGGGGGTGTTTACCTTGTGTATGCCTATATCGATGAGATGACAGGTCGCATAGCAGCATCATCGAAAGTCGATAAGTTTCTCGACAATACACCTCCTCAATATACCCAAAACCAAGAGGTAGAGATACTTGTAGTGCAAGAAACCGAATTGGGCTACAAGGTAATTGTAGAAAACAGCCATTGGGGTATTGTATATAAAAACGAGATATTCAGTCCTATAGA
>JAFXIZ010000047.1 GCA_017532725.1 Bacteroidaceae bacterium | reverse complement strand
GTAATAGAGAAGCAGAGCAGCAAGGCTGCTGCGAGCACTCTGGGGACTTTTTTACTAACGTAATTCATGCAGATTAGATTAAAAAAGTTGTTAATATTTGGGTTTTTTTGTGTTTTCGTTTGCTTTTACAGGCACACGTTATTATTGGTTTTTTGTGTTTTCGTTTGCTTTTTCAGGCATACAAATAGCCATAATATTCAGCTTGCAAATATATGTGTTTTGCAATATCATTCGGTATTATTTAACTCAAAAAAATATTTTTAACATTGCAAACGTTTGCGTATCTTTTTATATTTAAATATATGTGTAATTTCGTTTTGTTTGCGCAATTAATTGCAATTTTGAGCGCTGAAATACCTTAAATCTTTATACTATGTCATCACATATTACAATAAAGGATATTGCAAAAGCAATGGGATGCGCTCCCTCGACAGTGTCGCGTGCGCTGAATAACAGTGCTAATATAAGTCCTGCTGTGCGTGAGGCTATACAACGTTATGCAAGAGAGCATAATTATAGACCCAATGAGTTTGCATTAAGTTTGCGCAATAATAAGTCTAATACTATAGGTGTCATAATACCTCAAATATGTCACTACTTCTTCTCAAATGTGCTGTCGGGTATTGAAAAGACTGCATCGGCTGCCGGATATAACATCTTGGTGGCGCAAAGTAATGAGGAGTATGAAAAGGAAGTGGCTATAGTAGAGTCTTTTCGTAAAGCCAAGGTATGTGGTGTGATAGCATCGTTGGCAAAGGGAACTATGGATTACTCACACTTCCGTCGGTTGGTTGAGGAGGATGTGCCTTTGGTATTTTACGACCGTATATGTACCGAACTGAATACATCGCGTGTGGTGGTTGATGATTATACCGGTGCCTTTGCTGCCGTTGAGCATATGATTGTAACCGGCTGTCGCAAGATTGCATTCTATACATCGCCGTTGCATCTTGAAATATCGAAGAATCGCCGTAACGGATATGTGGATGCTTTGCGAAAGCATCGCATAGAGGTGGATAACGATATGATTTTTGAGTGTGATACTCGTCAAGCAGCGCGCGACCTTACGTTGCGTTTGTTGAAAGAGGGTAAGAAACCCGATGCCTTCTTTGCTGTAAATGCCAATACGGCTGTGGGTATATTATATGCCTGCAAGGATGCCGGTTTGCGTGTGCCTGAGGATGTATCGATATGTGGTTTCTCGGATAATGAAAATGCGCGCTCTACCGAGCCACGATTGACAATGGTCGATCAGCCCGGAGAGGCTGTAGGACAAGGTACTGTGGAGTTGCTCCTTGCCAAGATTGAAGGTAATGAGGAGAATTTGGTGTATAAGAACAAGATTGTTAAGACCAAACTAATATTGCGTGGCAGTACGCGTGAAAAATAGGATTGAATAATTTAATATATATATAATATGAGTACAAAAGTAAAACCTGATTTGTCATTTATGAAACTCTTTAACTTGAGTTTCGGATTTTTTGGTGTTCAGATTGCTTATGCTTTGCAGAGTGCAAACGTTAGCCGTATCTTTGCTACATTGGGTGCCGACCCTCACGATTTGAGTTTCTTCTGGATTTTGCCTCCTTTGATGGGTATCATCGTTCAGCCTCTTGTGGGTAAATGGAGTGATAATACTTGGACTCGTTTCGGTCGTCGTATCCCTTACCTCTTCATTGGTGCGCTTGTTGCTGTATTGGTAATGTGTATGTTGCCCAATGCCGGTAGTTTTGGTTTGTCGATAGGTGCCGCTATGATTTTCGGACTTGTATCGTTGATGTTCCTCGATACATCTATTAATATGGCTATGCAACCCTTCAAGATGATGGTGGGTGATATGGTAAATGAGAAACAAAAGGGTCTTGCATACTCGATACAAAGTTTCTTGTGCAACGCCGGTAGTTTGGTGGGTTACTTGTTCCCCTACATATTCACCGCATTGGGCGTAGCAAGTGTTGCCGCAGCCGGCGAGATACCGGACTCGGTTAAATGGTCGTTCTATATTGGCGCTATTATATTGATACTTTGTGTTATCTATACCACTGCTACTGTTAAGGAGATGCCTCCCAAAGAGTATGCCGAGTATCACGGTATCAAAGAGGATGAGAAGGAGGAGAAAACCAATATGTTGCAGTTGCTTATAAAAGCACCTAAAACATTCTGGACTGTAGGTTTGGTACAATTCTTCTGCTGGGCAGCCTTTATGTATATGTGGACATATACCAACGGTGCCATTGCCGAGACAGCCTTCGGTACTCCCATCGTGAATGGCGCACTTGACACTGCATCGAAGCAATATCAAGCAGCCGGCGACTGGGTAGGCGTGTTGTTTGCCGTACAGGCAGTAGGCTCGGTATTGTGGGCTGTAGTATTGCCTATGTTCCGTAGCCGCAAGTTGGCTTATTCGTTGAGTTTGTTGTTGGGTGCTGTAGGTTTCATCTCTACTTATTTCATCCACGACCAATATATGTTGTTCGTTTCTTATGCGCTCATTGGTTGTGCTTGGGCTGCTATGTTGGCTATGCCTTTCACTATCCTTACCAACTCGCTCTCGGGTAAGCATATGGGTACATACCTCGGCTTGTTCAACGGAACAATCTGTTTGCCTCAAATCGTTGCTGCTGCAACAGGTGGCGTGGTATTGGGTCTTATGCCTCTTACTGATAGTGGTATCGCTTCGCAAGGATTGATGCTCGTATTGGCTGGTATATTCTTGGTATTAGGTGCGTTGTCGGTATTTATTATCAAAGAGAAAAAACAAGACGAGGAGTAATACTAAAAATCATTCAATCAAGTGAAAAGATTATCATTGTTAGCCGTTGTTGCCGTATTGGCAACAACGGTGATTATGACCGGTTGCAGTGGCAAGAAATCCGATGCTACTGCCAACCTTGTAGATACTACAATGGTGCAAATCAATAAGATAGACCCTCCTTATTGGTTTGTGGGTATGAAAAATCCCTCGTTACAAGTATTGCTGTATGGTGAGGGAGTGGGCAATGCTCAAGTGGTTACCAACTACCCCGGTGTGGTGGTTGATAGCGTTGTGTGCTTGGATAGCAAAAATTACCTTTTCGTATATCTTAATGTTGCCAAAGCACAACCCGGAACTGTTGACTTGAATCTTGTATTCGACAACCAATATAAGCAAACAGTTGCATACGAATTGCGCGCCCGTGAAATGGCTCCCGAGGAGCGTATGGGATTTGATGCAGGCGATGTGCTGTATATGCTTATGCCCGACCGTTTTGCCAATGGCGACCCCTCGAACGATAATATCGAGGGTATGAAGCCCTATAAGGTAGATCGTGAGCAACCCGGCGCACGTCACGGTGGCGACATCAAAGGTATTGAGGATCACCTCGACTACTTCAACGAGTTGGGTGTGACTGCGTTGTGGTTTACTCCTCTGCTCGAAAATGATATGAGCGATTACTACTATGGTGACAACCTGCTGAGTTGTTATCACGGATATGCCACTACCGACTATTATGCCGTTGACCCCCGATTTGGCACTAACGACGACTATCGTCGCCTCATCGACAAGGCTCACGAAAAGGGCTTGAAGGTAGTTATGGATATGATTTTCAACCACTGTGGCAGCGACCATATTTGGTTGACCGATTACCCTTCGAAAGATTGGTTTAACAACCCCGACTATGAGAATAACTTTGTACAAACATCCTACAAACTTACGCCTCACGTCGATCCCTACGCATCGAAATACGACTTCAGCGAGATGAATGATGGTTGGTTTGTATTGACAATGCCCGACCTCAATCAGCGCAACCCTCACGTTGCTCGCTATTTGATACAAAACAGTTTCTGGTGGATTGAGGCTGTGGGTATCGATGGTATCCGTATGGATACTCATCCCTATGCCCATTACGATGCTATGTCGCAGTGGCTCAAGGAGTTGAATGAGGAGTATCCCAACTTTAATGTTGTGGGTGAAACTTGGTGCGAAAATCCTGCTTTCACGGCTTGGTGGCAGAAGGATTCAAAACTGTCGGCTCCCCTCAACAGTAACCTCAAGAGCGTTATGGACTTCCACTTGTGGCAAGTTGTAAATAATGGTCTTACCGAAGATACCGACGGCTATATGTCGGGTCTTAACAAGGTGTATAACCACTTTGTATATGACTATCTCTATCCCGATCCTTCATCGGTAATGGCGTTTGTGGAGAATCACGATACCGACCGTTTCTTGCGCAATGGCGAGAATATCGATGCTCTCAAGCAAGCGATGGTGTTGTTGCTTACTACTCGTCGCATACCTCAACTCTATTACGGTACCGAGGTAATGATGAACGGTACTAAAGATGCCGGCGATGGCTATGTGCGCAAAGACTTCCCCGGTGGATGGGAGGGTGATAAGCGCAACCTGTTCAATGCCGAGGAGCGTAATGCCAAGGAGGCCGAGATGTTCAACTACTTGAGCAACATCCTCCATTGGCGTAAGGGTAACGATGTGATAGCCAAGGGCGAAATGAAACATTTTATTCCCCAACAAGGTGTGTATGCTTATGCCCGCAGTTATGAGGGTAAGACGGTATTTGTGTTGCTCAACGGCTGCGATAAGGCTGTTGACTTGCGTGTGAAACCCTACACCGAGGTGTTGGGCGAAGTTACTGAAGGTAAGGATGTCGTTACCGGTAATGTGATTACCTGGGGCGAAACAATCACTTTGCCTGCACGCGCAAATATGATTATTGAATTGTAAAAATATAAGAAACTGTATCAAATTTATATTAATACTATTCTTTTAATATAAAGACATTGCTGAACTTGCAATGGTTGATTGATGACCGGTTGCATATCGGTTTAATACAGCCACATTTTACAATATGTAGTTATAAAAGAGACTGAAAATAATTATAATAAAGAATTTATGAAGAACTTTTTTAAGGTAATATTGATTTCAATTATTTCAATCGTTTGTATTCCCAATAGTTTTTCTCAAGGTTGGGAGGCCAATTACGATGGAGTAATGCTACAGGGATTTTATTGGGATTCTTTTGACGATACGAAGTGGACAAACCTTACTTCGCAAGCCGATGAAATGTCTGCCTATTTCGATCTTATATGGGTTCCTAATAGTGGTTCGAGTGGTTATTACTCAATGGGTTACAACCCTCAATATTGGTTTCAGCACGAAAGTTCGTTTGGAACTGCATCGGAACTACGCAATATGATAAATACTTTCAAGAAAAAGGGAACAGGTGTTATTGCCGATGTGGTTATCAATCACCGTAATGGTGTATATGGCTGGTACGACTTCCCTGTTGAAACCGACCACAAGGGTAATACTTGGGAACTCGGTTTGTGGGCTATCTGTGGAAATGATGAGATGGCTTGGGCGAGCGACCAACCCAAACCTACCGGTGCGAATGATGAGGGAGAGAATTTCGACGGTTGTCGCGACCTCGACCATACCAATAGTTACGTGCAAGATGCAGTCAAGGCGTATCTCGATTATCTCTTAAATTATCTTGGATATGCAGGTTTTCGTTACGATATGACCAAAGGCTTTGCAGCCTACTATGTGGGTTTGTACAATGCGGCTGTTAATCCTAAATATTCGGTTGGAGAATATTTCGATGGTAACTATGACGCTGTAACAGGCTGGATTGACAGAACTATTAGAGATGGTAATATACAGTCGGGCTCGTTCGACTTCCCCTTGAAGTTTAAGATGAATGAGGCTATGGGTTATCCCAGCGACTTCTCGAAACTTGCTGTTAACCACAACGGTGCTAATCAGCCCAATGGTGTAATTCGTGAGCCGGGTTTCCGTCGTTTCTCGGTAACTTTTGTCGATAATCACGATACCTATCAACGTGGTAATGGTCAAGAACTTAACTCTTATTATGCCGAGGCTGCCAATGCCTTTATATTATGTCACCCCGGTACGCCTTGTGTATTCTTGCCTCACTGGAAGAATTATAAAACTGCCATCAAACGCCTCATAGATGTGCGTAAGTCGGTAGGTATTCACAACCAAAGTAGTGTTGAGGTATGGGAGGCATCGACCGATAAGTATGTTGCCAAAGTGTATGGAACGAATGGCGACTTATTTATCAAGGTAGGTTATGGCGATTATACACCTAATGGCTTTAATGATAACGATATAGTGGCATCGGGCGAAGGCTATTGTGTGTGGAGTAAAGTATCAATATCAAGTGCCGAGGATAAGATAGTACCCGAAAACGACCGAAATGGTTTCTCGGTGTATGTAAAGAAAAGCACCGTTCCGGCCTCTTGGGACAAACTGTATTGCTACGCGTGGGATGAGGCCGAGGCACGACTCACAAAAGTGTATCCCGGTGAGCAGGTCACCAAAGTTGTGACCGTTGACGGTGTTGAGTATTACAAATACAGTTTCGATGCTGCCACTACTACTGCCAATCTGCTCTTTACCAATGGTGAGGGAAGTAAGACTGAAGACTTAACCGGTATTACGGCCGATACCTACTACAGTTTCTCATCGACCAATAGCAGTGGTTATTACACAATGACAACGCTCGATGTGACAGGAGAAGAAACAGGCGAGCCTATCACTATTTATCTCGACAAAACTTCGGTGCCTGCTTCTTGGGGTGCTGTTAAGTATTATGCTTGGGATGCCGATGATAACAAATTGTTGGGTGCTTGGTCGGGTACATTTATTACTGAAACTGTATCTCTCAATGGTGTTGATTATTATACCTATACATTCCCCGAGACTGTTACATTGGTAAATGTGATTTTTAACGATGGTAGTAACCAATCGGTCGATGTGAAAGGTATAACCGAAACGACATTCTTTGCTTTGAGTGATGTATTGGATGGTAAATGTTCGGTTGAAGAACTTAATGTTTCCGATGCGCAAGGTATAGCCGTATATTTGGAGAAAAACTCTGTTACCAAAGCCTGGGGTACGGTATATTATTATGCTTGGGAAACTGATGGAGGCGTATTGACCGATTATTGGCCCGGTACAGTTGTTACGCAGACCGTAACTGTAAATGGTGTAGAGTACTACCGTTATGCATTCGACTCGTCGGTAGATGAATTGAATCTCATATTCACCAATGGCACTAATCAAACTGCAGACTTATCGGCTATTACCGAAGATACATACTATACATTACTCTCGGCCGATGGCGAAGTAGCAGTTGTTGATCCTAACGACTATACAGGCGAGGTGGAACAGGCTATTTCGATATATCTGTTGAAGAGTTCTGTTTCATCGTGGTCGAACGTTTACTACTATGCTTGGAATACCGGAGGAAATCTTTTGGCTGGTTGGCCCGGTACTAATATGAAAAATACTCAAACGGAAACCGTTTATGGCGAAGAGTATTATGTATATACTTTCCCCGATGATGTTGAGTCGTTGAATATCATTTTCAACAATGGTTCGGGACAGACTGCCGATATTACCAACATTACTCGTACAACCTATTTCAAGATGAATAGTGATTTCTCATATACCAAGGGTAACGATCAAATAACTATCTTCTTGGATAAGGAGTCGGCTTCGGCGTGGTCGAAGGTAAAATATTATGCTTGGGATAATAATAAGAAACCTCTGTTGGGCGCGTGGTCGGGTACTGAAATGAGCAAGACTATGACCGCATTAGACGGTAAAGAGTATTATTTCTATACCTTTGCGCCCTATTATAACCCTGTAAATGTCATATTTAATGATGGTGGCTCTAATCAGACGGTCGATTTGAGTGCTACCCAATCGACATTCTTCAGGCTCAATAGTACTTCAGGAAATAAAATAAGTGCATCTACCGTTTCAACCTACATTGCTACCGGTGTTGAGGATGCCGAGGTGGAGCGTACCGATTGTACAATCTACCCCAATCCCGTAACAACCGATTTTGTGGTGCGCTCGGGCGTAGAAGTCGATAATGTAAGCGTTTACGACCTGAACGGTGCGTTGATGCAACAAGTGTGTGGCAATGTGGTGGATGTGCGAAGCCTTGTGTCGGGATTTTATCTCTACAAGGTGGTGCTTGCCAATGGTCATATTGTACACGGCAAGTTTGTCAAGAGATAATAGGTAATGAACAAAAAACTACCTGCCACATCGCACGGTGTGGCAGGTAAAAATACTAATCACACAAATAAACAATTATGAAACGTATTTTTAAGGTAATGATGATTGTGTGCCTGATGGCGATTGCGTCGCCTCGCGTAATGGCACAAGGATGGCCCTCGGGTTATGAGGGTGTGATGTTGCAAGGATTCTATTGGGATTCTTACAGCGACACAAAGTGGACTAACCTCACTGCGCAAGCCGATGAATTGTCGCAATACTTCGATCTTATTTGGATTCCTAACAGTGGTTATTGTGGTGGTGGTAACAATATGGGCTATATGCCACAATATTGGTTCCGTCACAATAGTTCGTTTGGTACCGATGCCGAGTTGCGTACTATGATTTCTACTTTTAAGCAGAAGGGTACAGGCTTTATTGCCGACGTAGTGGTTAACCACCGTAACGGTGTGTCTAACTGGACCGATTTCCCCACCGAAACCGACCATAAAGGAAAGACTTGGTCGTGGGGTGCTTGGGCTATTTGTCAAAATGATGAAGTTGCCAACGCATCGGGTCAAGCCAAGCCTACAGGTGCAAGAGATACAGGCGAGAACTTCGATGGTTGTCGCGACCTCGACCACACCAACTCTACTGTGCAAGAGGGTATCAAGGCCTATCTCGATTATTTGTTGAACGACCTTGGTTATGAAGGTTTCCGTTACGATATGGTGAAAGGCTTCTCGGCTTCGTATGTAGGTATCTACAATGAAGCAAGCAATGTAACCTATTCGGTAGGTGAGTATTGGGATGGCAGTTACGATGCCGTAACAGGTTGGGTTGATGGTACCAAACGCAACAACAAGATACAATCTGCCGCATTCGACTTCCCCGGTAAATATGCTATCAATGAGGCTTTTGCCAACAATGATATGACCAAACTCGTTTGGGCGCGTTATGGCTCGTTGAATCAGCCTGCAGGTCTTATCCATATGGATGGTTTCAACCGTTTTGCTGTCACTTTTGTTGACAATCACGATACTTATCGCGATGGCAGCAAGTTCAACGGCAACGTGGCAGCAGCCAACGCATTCATCTTGTGCAGCCCCGGTACTCCTTGCGTGTTCTTGCCTCACTGGAAGTCGTACAAGTCGGAGATAAAGAAACTTATTGCTGCCCGTAACGCTGTAGGTATCAATAACGAAAGTACAGTAACAGTGCTCGAAACGGCTCGCGATATATATGCAGCCCAAGTTACCGGTACTAAAGGTACATTGGTTGTAAAGATTGGCTCACGCTCATATACTCCTGCCGGTTATTCATCGAGCGACATCGTTGCTTCGGGTACCGACTATTGTGTGTGGACTACTACCGAGGTGATTGACAACGGTGGCAATGACAATGGTGGCAACAACAGTGGTAATACCGGCAACGAAGGCGACGGCAAGGGTATCTCGGTATATTTGGAGAAAAATTCGGCTTGGAGCAATGTTAACTACTATGCTTGGACCGATGAAGGTACATTGTTGGGCTCTTGGCCCGGTACTGCCGTAACCACTACCGAAACTGTCGATGGTACTGTCTATTATAAATATACATTCGACTCTTCTATCAAGTCGCTCAATGTTATCTTCAATAACGGAACAGATCAAACAGTAGATATAACCGGCGTTACTGCCGATTCGTACTATCGCCTTGACAGCAAGAGTGGTACAACCATTACTGTTACCAAATTGAACGTTACAGGTGGCGACAATGGTGGTGGCGACAATGGTGGTGGCGACAACGGTGGTAATGATAATGTGCAAGATGGTCCTATCTCGGTATATCTCGATAAGAACACTGCTTGGAGCAATGTCAACTACTATGCTTGGACCGATGAAGGTACGCTGTTGGGTTCTTGGCCCGGTACTGCCATTACTGCTACAGTAACCGATGACGATGGTAATGAGTATTATGCTTATACTTTCCCCGAGGACTTGAAGTCGTTTAATATCATCTTCAACAACGGTACTGACCAAACTATTGATATTACCAATGTTACCAAGACTACCTATTATCAATTGAACGACCTTGTAGGTAAATATTGCACCGTTACCGATATTACAAGCAAGGTTCATACAGGTATTGAAAACTCGGTAGTTGCGAATGTTGAGGTTACGGTATATCCCAACCCTGCTACCGAAGTGTTGTATGTCGATGCTGCCGATGAGGTGAAGTGTGTGGCTGTTTACGGCTTGGGTGGCAATCTGTTGGCTCAAGCCAATGTCGCTGCTGTCGATGTGCGCTGCCTTGCTTCGGGTATCTATCTGTATGGCGTAACACTTGCCGACGGAACAGTAGTGTATGGTAAGTTCATTAAGCGATAAGTAAATACTTACAATCGAGTATAAAATAAACGAGGGCACATCATCAAGATGCGCCCTCGTTGTGTATGTATGAATAGCCATCGGGCTATCTATCAATCCATCCAATCGGGTACTTTGGCGCGAAGGACATCGTCGTCGTAGTCTTTAACGAAATCGCCCTCGGTGTCAATGTAGTAGAAATCCTCGCCTTTGCCTACTATGGCAAGCCCATCTTCAAAGTTGCCGGCATAGTCGTATTCGATAGGGATAACCACCTCGCCGGTAGGGTCGATAAAGCCACATTTCTCGTTGAGGCATACTGCAGCGCGTTCCGAGTTGAAACCACTTACAAAGTCGTATTCAAAGGGCACTACCACGTTGTTGTGACGGTCGATGAAACCAAATTTTGTATCCTCCGAGCGACGTGTGGGAGCCAACCCGTCGGCAAAACGACCCATCACCACATATTCTACCGGTATAACCTCTACACCGGCTGTGTCGATAAAGCCATACTTGTCGTCAATGCTTACCATCGACAGCCCATCTCTGAAAGGATGTATCACCTTGTCGTATTTATAGGGAGTTATCTCTTTGCAGTTCTTGTCGATAATGGCATACTTGCCATCGATGCATACGGCTGCAAGCCCTTCGGAGAAGTCCTCGGCAGCGTCGTACATCGGGGGTATTACTATAGCCCCTGTGGTGTCTATGTAGCCCCACTTGTCGCCGTAACTTACAGCGGCAAGACCTTCGGAGAAGTCCTTGGCTGCGTTGTATATAAGGGGTATAACCTCCTCGGTGTCGCGATCGATGTAGCCAAACTTACCGTTGCGCTCGACGCACGCTCGGTCGTCGTGATATTTTCTTATTTCGTCGTAGTTCATCATTGTATTGTGTTTTATATAGTATCTTTTATTCGATTACTCTTCGGTAGGGCAGCCACTGAAGAAAAACTCCTTCTCGGCCTTCTCCTTCGAAAAACAGAAAAATGTCAATTCGGCCTCGGTGCATACCTCGTTGTTATATTTTATAACCACGCTGATAAAGGCAAAGTTTCGCTTCATCTCCTTGATGTTGGCGCGTATTTCGAGGCGTTCATTCTCGCCGGTGGCTATGGGTCGGCGATACTTTACATTCATTGCCGTTGTCATACCCGATGTTTGCAACTTACGGGCTATCACCCACGCAGCAATTTCATCCATCAGCGTAGCCTGTATGCCTCCGTGCAGTGTCTTGAGCCAGCCTTGATAGTTGTCGCCGGCAGTCCAATACGAAACTATATCATCGCCATCTTCGTAAAACTCCATCTTCAGCCCGTAGGGGTTGTTGGGCGCACAGCCAAAGCAGTTGTACCCCTCATCTACAAGACCTAACCACGGATTCTGCAATTTTTTCATATCTTTCTGTTTCGGTATTACGATGCAAATTTAATCATTAAGTCGCATATAAAAGTAATGCGTTGCCCTATTATTGGTAATAGATGCCCAATTTTACATACGGTTGTGTTAAAGTATGTAAAATTGGGGGGGGTAATTTGATAGTGTTTATATTTGTGTATTAATTGATATTAACACACAAAACAACTTATTATGATGAAGCATTTATGGTGGGCTATATTGCCCTTTATGGCAGTGGCATTGTGCGCTTGTGGTGAGGAAGAACCTATTGATGATAACGGTGATACCCCCGGCAGTGGTGACGTATCGGGTAGCGAGTTTGACATTTTTGCATCACTCTCTTACGACGATATGGTGTATGTCGAGGGAGGCACCTTCCTGATGGGAGCGCAAACGTCAAGCAGCAGTTCGGCTAACTATGACTGCGATGCCTATAGCGATGAAAGCCCGGTACACAGTGTAACCCTATCGTCATACTATATAGGCAAATACGAAGTAACCCAACAGTTGTGGGAGTATGTAATGAATTACACCGGTGCAGCCGCCGATGGTACAATATTGAGTGCTGTAGCATCCGACCCGTGGTTGGGCGATAGCAATCCCTCATCGACTTATGGCAAAGGCGATTACTATCCTGCATACTATGTAAGTTATGAAGATATAGTCAATCATTTTATTCCACGCCTGAATAAGATAACCGGTAAGACCTTCCGATTGCCCACCGAGGCCGAGTGGGAGTATGCCGCCCGAGGAGGCAACAAGAGCAAAGGCTGCAAATACAGTGGTAGCAACACTATCGGCGATGTAGCGTGGTATTATGCCAACTCATCATACAAGGCACATCAAGTAGGCACCAAGCAAGCCAATGAGTTAGGCATCTACGATATGAGTGGTAATGTATATGAATGGTGCAGTGATTGGTATGGCAGTTACAGCAGTACGTCGCAGACCGACCCCATAGGCTCCACATCAGGCTCTAAGCGTGTGCTTCGGGGTGGTGGCTGGGACACCTTTTCGCTGGACTGCCGAGTGTCGTATCGCAACCGCAATACTCCGTCGAATCGCAACGAAGGCGACAACCTCGGCTTTCGACTCCTCTTTCAGCAGTAATATCGGAACTCCACCGAACATAAGCTAAAAGCATCGGCTTAAAGAGTGGTGCGTAAACCGTCTGCAAGACGTGTCGAGGGATGACAGCCCGAGTATGGATAACCCCCAACGAATGAGCCGATAGGCGAATGAAGTTGGGGGGAACGTCGTCACCCCACGCGCCAACGTCTGCAAAGACGGGAAGCCCCTCCACGCCCCTCGCCGGAGGTAACCCTAACGCACTAATCTACCCACTGCGCCGGCGAGAGTCGTAGCAGTATCGATGTACCCCCCCAACTTCGCCGTCGCTTCGCTCGGCTCGTTGGGGGTTATCCATAGCCTACGGCACCCGTCTTCCAGACGGTGGCAGTGTGTTCATACTCCTCAGTCGGCAGGGCTGACGGCTCCTCTACCTTAGAGGAGCAGAAGCCTACGGCTTTAAATCAGCGTTTTACGCTGATTTCTCCTCCCTTAAATTAAGGGAGGTGCCGCATAGCGACGGAGGGATATTTCAATTTTGACACGCCCTCAGAAGCCTACGGCTTGTAAGTTAGCCACAAAGGGGGGCTATAAAGTTGAGAGTTTAGGGTTTAAGGCGTAGAGACGTGACGCTCGCGTCTCCCTCTGCTGACGTAGGCGAGGGGTAATGAGTATTAGTTAACGTCGGATACGTAGCGTTGCGAGCCATTGGATACCAATAAAAAGCAGACTGCCGAGTGGAGCAGTCTGCCGTATTGTGAAGTTTTAGAGTTCTATTAGAGAACGTCGGCGAGAGCAGCGTTAGTGTTCTTAACAGCGGCTGCGCTGGCGTCGAAGAGGGCTTTCTCCTCGGCGTTGAGGTCGAGTTCGATGATGCGCTCGATACCGTCTTTGCCCAATACAACGGGAACACCGATGCAGAGGTCGCTATGACCATACTCGCCTTCGAGCATTACGCTGCAGGGGATGATGCGTTTCTCGTTGTGGATAATAGCCGATGCTACCATTGCTGCTGCTGCACCGGGAGCATACCAAGCCGATGTGCCGAGCAATTTGGTCAATGTAGCACCACCTACCATTGTATCGGCAGCAATCTTGTCGAGTTCTTCGGCAGGAATAAGACCCGATACGGGAAGACCTTTGTATGTAGCAAAGCGTTTCAAAGGAATCATAGTAGTGTCGCCGTGACCACCTATTACCATACCTTCTACTTCGTTGGCGTTAGCACCGAGTGCTTGGCTCAAGAAATATTTGAAGCGTGAACTATCCAATGCGCCACCCATACCGATGATACGGTTTTTGGGGAGGTCGGTTACTTTGTGGATGAGGTATGTCATTGTGTCCATAGGGTTACTTACGCACACGATGATAGCGTTGGGCGAGTGCTCGAGTACGCTGGTTACAACCGAGCGAACGATGCCTGCGTTAACACCGATGAGTTCTTCGCGAGTCATACCGGGTTTACGAGGAATACCCGATGTGATAACTACAACGTCAGAACCTGCAGTGGCTGCATAGTCGTTGGTTACACCCTTAACAACGGTATTCATACAAAGCAATTGTGCTGTTTGCATCATATCCATTGCTTTACCTTCCGATACACCTTCTTTGATGTCGAGCAATACTACTTCATCGGCAATGCCTTTGAATGCCAATACGTTGGCACAAGTTGCGCCTACGTTACCGGCGCCTACAACTGTTACTTTAGACATAATTGTAATTTTTTATATTTGATTTTTTTATGTTTAACTATCGCTTGTTTTGCTTGCTACAAAGGTAGCATAAATTTATATTGCTGAAAAATTTCCACAATTAAATTTGATAAAATTTTATTAGTGATGACTTAACTTTTGTTGTAAACTGCCCGAAGTCTGTTTTTTTGACAAAAAATGATGTTTCGTGAAAAGCACAATCTTGAGCATCAAAAAAATACCTCTGTCTAAAATAGGAACACGCTGTTCACTCCTCTATTTCGCCTTTGCCTTGGCGTAATATTTCGGGCTCGCCGTCGGTGCAATCTATGATGGTGCTACCCACAATGTCGCCCTCGCCTCCGTCTATAATGAAATCGACTTGTTGGGCATACTGTTCGGCCAAAAGTTCGGGGTTGGTGGTATATTCCGGCTCATCGTGGTTGGTGGCTACCGAGGTCGATAGTAGGGGGTTGCCCAACTCCTCGACGATGGCACGGGCTATGTTGTTATCGGGTACGCGTATGCCTACGCTTTTGCGTTGTTTGTATATCTTGGGTAGTCCCGAGCCGGCCGGTAGGATGAATGTGAATGCTCCGGGCAGATTCTTGCGCATAAGGCGATGCGTTGTGTCGTCGATGCGTACATATCGGGCCACGTCGCTGATGTCGTGGCATACTATCGAGAGGTGAGCCTTGCCGGCATCTATGCCCTTGATGCGACAAATGCGCTCGACGGCGCGAACGTTCAGTGCATCGCAACCTATGGCATACAGCGTGTCGGTGGGGTAGATGATGATATCGCCATTGCGCAGGGCTTCCACTATTTGCTGTATGGCGCGACGGTTGGGGTTGTCGGGATATATCTTGATGAGTTGCATTGCTTTGTGTGGGGTATGGTATTAGGTAAATTATATGATATAACTCTCGATATCGGTTGCTTGGGCATACTTGCCAAGCAACTCGACAGTCCATTGCACGCACTCTTCAAGGGGCATTTCGGGTGCGTAAGCATTGATGGTGATGAGCAGGTGTGTAGTGTCGAGTGTTATCTTGGTGCGTTCTTCATCGCTGGTGGGTGTTCCCACGCCTCCTATGTTGTCGCGATATACAGGCATACCCTCGATGTTGAGCAAGCCACGACCTATGCCGTGAAATACATCATCGGCAGTACCTACTCCCAGCGTCATATCGCCCTTGATACGGTCGGCATCAAAACCACCTATCGAGTAGCCCGAGCGCATCGATACGACATTGATGAGGTCAACAAGTGTGTTGATGCGATAAAGGTCCAGTCCACGAATGGCGCGACGGCACAGTGCCTCCGATGAAACACGATAGCGTGCGGGGTCTTTGCCAAATGTTTTATAGGCCTTACGAGTGCCGGCTATGGCAGGACGTTTCGACAGTGTTTCGGTACTGAATTCCGAGGCTATGCGTGTAGCCTCATTTTGTAATTCGTTCCACAACTCATCGCTTGTGGGGGTGTTCACTACATTTGCTTTGATGATGCCGGCTCGCAGGGTAGGGCAGGCGTCGGACACCAATGTTGAAATGCTTACTTTCATAGTATTTGATATTTTACTGCGAAGATAATGCAAATACTCTATTTTGTCAAATGCTTTTTTCATATCTTTGGAAGATACTTTCACTCGCTGTAAAAAATATTCAAGGAGGCTTGATATTTCTTGCTCGTTTATTCGTATCTTTGCATTCATAAAAACAAAAATCTATGCTTATGAACGCGATTGATGTAATATCGGCATTAAAGACCGGTTGGAAGATGACCAAGAGTCACTTTATTGTCTCTTTGGGTCTTGTATTGGCTTATATGGTAGTAAATATGTTGTTCTCGTTCCTGCCTGCAACCGGAGTAATGGGTGCAATATGCCAATTGTTGTTATTGGCAATATCTTTTATTTGGTCATTGGGAATATCACGCCTCACTATAGATGTTGTCGATGGTGAAGAGCCTCGATTTGGTGTATTTGGCGAGATGATACATCGCTTGGGTGGCTTTACTTGGATGATGATTATATTGGGCTTGCTTATGTATATACCCTTCTTCATCATTCTTATAGTAGGTTGCTTGGTATGCGATGTCAATATCGACCTTAACAGTATGTCCAACCCCGAGTATTTAATGTCGGCAATGAGCGACTTGGGCTTATGTATCTTGTTGGCTCTGATACCTGTTGTGTATATGGGCATACGCTTTATCTTTGCGCCCTATATATTTGTCGATCGCAAGGTAGGTGCTGTAGAGGCTATGAAGATGAGTTGGAGTGCTTCGGCACCCTTGCAAGGTAAGATTTTGCTCTTCATCTTGTTGTCGGTACTTGTCGTGATTATAGGTTGCTTGTGCTTCTTTGTAGGTATGTTTGTGTCGATGATAACACTTATGTATGCGCAAGCAGCACTTTACCGTCAGGCATTCCCTGCCGGTATGCAAGAGCCTCTAATCGTAGAAGATGCCAATGTTGTGGTAGGCTGATAAACGATAATAAAACAAAAAAAACGGCGCAATTTTTTGGAACAGTAGCATATTTAGTTGTATCTTCGCAACCCCAATGAGCGAAGATATAGCGATATGTCGCTCGACATACCACGGGGCTGACTGGCTTTGACAGCGGGTAGAGGTGGTGTGTAAGCACGCAGAGCTTCGTAGCCTGGCTCTTTAATCTCAGACTTCAAAAATTTAATTGGCGAAAATACTTACGCTCTCGCTGCTTAATCGAAGTACAGTAGATTAGCTTTATTCCCCCACAAGGTGAGGGAACGAGACATCACCCGGATGCTGTGGTTCCGAAGCGTTCCGACTTGGTGGTGCAGGTAAATCGGAAATAGCCGGCGGCGTGTCCCGAGCCAATGGCGAAACTTTAGGGACTAAGGTCTTGGTTGGTTGCTTCGTGCTTGCCATTTCCCTACAATCTTAACGAAGATAAGCGTGTAGAAAGCTCATCAGTTCCTCGTTTGGACGAGGGTTCGATTCCCTCCAGCTCCACATAAAAAAAGATTTACACCCCTCGGAGTGTAAATCTTTTTTTATATCCTTTTCGTTGTGTATCAGAACATAATGGAGAGTGATATGCTCAACGGATTGTTTTGCTTTATTATGTACTCCTCGCTGGGGGATAGGTTGATAAGACCCATTTCGGAGTTGACATTGAATTGTACGGCGTTGAAACGAATGCCTCCACCGTATATCAGTGACACGTTGTATCGTTGCGCCGATGGTATGATGCTGCCATATATCTCCTTTTCCTTGTGATATGGTTCTTGATTTCCCTCTTTGGTATATTCCATTGTGCCCGATACTACATAGTCGCCCGAGAGTCCTCCGTAGAAGAATAGTTGAAATGCCTTGCTGAAGTTGAGGCGATATTCGAGGTATAGAGGGAGGCGTAGAACGTGTTCGTTGAGTGTCTGGTTATAATTGAATGTTGCACCATTCTCGTCTATGCCGTCGGTGTGTAAGGCGCTTTTGTTGTGGTAGTATTCGTATAGCAGACCTATATTCATACCGAAACCGTACTTAAATTGGGGGTTGAAGCGCAAGCCAAACTGTATGCCGTGCAGCCAATCGCCACCGTATAATCCGGCGTTGGTTTTCGTGCCGTTGCTCTCTTTGCTCCACACTTTCGACACATAACCGGCCGATACGCCCCAAAAGTCGTCGGTCTTGGGTGCGTTGAACGATTTTTTCTTTTTCTTCTTTTTGGTGTTCTTGCCGGCGTATATTATTTCCTCGTCGTTATCGTTGCTGTGGCTTGCAGCGAAGGCATAACTTTCGTTGCTTGTTGCGTTGGGGCGCGCCACAAGGGTGTCGGTGTAGCATAGCACCGATAGCATAACGATACATATTGCGAGGTAGTTTCTCATATATTCGATACAAAATACTGTGCAAAAGTAATAAAAAATGGCGATGCGCAACAAATAATATGGTTACAAAAACAGCGAGACTGCCTTATGAGAGTAGCCCGAGGGGGTGTCTTGACAACTCATTGAGTGGCAACAGCGTATGCCAACATAAAAAAGGCAGTTCAAAATTCACATTTTGATACTGCCTCAACATAGTTCTATTTATTATGAAATAGTGTTTTGCGTATAATGCAAACTATGGTGTTGCCATTAATCGATTTCGTCGTCGATGTTTTTGTCTTTCTCGGGATTACGATGATATACGCGACCCTCGATGTACTCTTGTGTAGCAATGAGTGTGGGTTTGGGCAACTTCTCGTAATAGCGCGATACCTCTATTTGTTCGCGATTTTCGTTTTCTTCTTCCATATTGTCTTTGTCGGAACTTGCTGCAAATTCTTGCAACTTGTTGTCGAGTTCCTCTTTCATCTCGCGGGCTATTTGGTTGGCACGCTTGGCGATGATGCTTACAGTTTCGTACACATTACCTGTATCCTCCGACAGTGTTGTCATATCGCGAGTTACAGTGTTGGTTGGAGCATTTGTTTTCTTATAATCCATAGTGTTTATGATAATTTGTTTTTTAATCTTTTACATATCGGTTGGCTACCTTGTAGATGCGCTCGGCCTCTTTCAGGTTGTTGCTTTCGGGAAATTCATTGATAAACGAATAGTATTCATCGATAACGCCTCTGAAACGTTCGGGCTTGCGCTCGTCGTAACTTTGCGAGGCTTCTTGAAATTTCGACTTGAGTATGAGCAACATCAGTGTCTCTTTATACTGTGTGTAGGGATACTCCTTCAAGGCGTTCTGTGCCGTGATAATGGCCGACTGATAGTTGTTGCCCAAGTAGTTGCCCAAGTTGTAGTATAGTTGTGCATTGAGTACTTCTTTGTACACCAACTTGTCTTGCAACTCGAATATTATCTTTTGTGCTTCGGGTGCTTTCTCGCTGCGAGGATAATAGTCGAGGAATTGTTGCATCTCATCTATGGCCTTGTACGTTCCCGACTGATCCAATCGGGCATCGGGCGAGTCGAGGTAGTAGCCATATCCACAGTAATAGCGCGACAACTCGGCGTATTGGCCTTTGGGGAAGTTGCGATAGTAGGCCTTGAAATACTCGCCTGCTGTAAGGTAATCTTTGTTTTCGTAATAACTACGCGCAAGCAGGTACAAAGTCTCCTCGGCTTTGGTGGAGCCTTTGTATATTGTTACCAACTCTTCGAGCAAGGTAGCACATTCCAAGTATTTTCCTTTTTCAAATGCGCTCTTGGCATAGTCGTACTTCAATTCGTAATCGGTACTCTTGCGCACTTTTTCAAATTCTCCACAAGATGTGAGGAGTAGTGTAAAAAGGAGGAATATTACAATCTTTCGCATAACTATACTATTTACCGAACTGCAAAGTTACACAATACTTGCAAATAAAACGAATATGAATTGAATTTTTAACGATTAAATATGTGTAATAGGGTGAAAAACCTCGATTTTTGGTCGTAATACGACAATCTTGTGATAAAAAATGAGTCTCTTATGCTGTGTTGTTGGCTTATATTGTTATCTTTGCAGTGATAATGCACATTATTGTTGCAAAGAATGTTTAATTATTAATTTTTAAGATAATGAGTGAAACAAAAAAACTCGTGCGTGTGCGCGAAGGTAAGAAGATTGCCGGTGTATGCCTTGGTTTGGCAAAGTATATGGGTGTTGATCCTACCGTTGTACGTCTTATCGCTGTGATTGCCTTGTTGTTTGGCAGTCTGGGCTTCTGGATGTACATCCTCGCTTGGTTGGTAATGCCCGAAGAGTAATAGAATAATAGGCCTCTTTGTATGGAGTTTAAGTTGGTATCGCCCTTCTCTCCTACAGGCGATCAGCCCGAGGCGATTGAAGAATTGTGCAGGGGTGTCTTTGATGGTATTCCTGCACAAACCTTATTGGGCGTTACCGGTTCGGGCAAGACGTTTACAATGGCCAATGTCATTGAGCGTGTAAAGAAGCCCACTCTTATTCTCAGCCATAATAAGACGTTGGCTGCCCAATTGTACAGCGAGTTCAAGAGTTTCTTCCCCGACAATGCTGTACATTATTTTGTGTCGTACTACGACTATTACCAGCCCGAGGCTTACATCCCCACCACCGATACTTACATCGAAAAGGACCTCGCTATTAATGAGGAGATTGACCGTCTGCGACTTGCCACTACCTCGGCTCTGCTGTCGGGGCGTAGCGATGTTGTGGTAGTGTCGTCGGTGTCGTGCCTCTATGGTATAGGAAATCCTCAAGATTTTCATTCAAATGTTACCGAAATCAAGGTGGGAGAGTGTTGCGATCGCAACGACTTCTTGCGACACCTTGTCGATGCGCTCTATTCGCGCAATGAAGTGGAATTTAAACGGGGCACCTTTCGTGTGAAGGGTGACACCGTCGATATATATTTGGCGTATGATGAGACGGCTCTGCGTGTTGTCTTTTGGGGTGATGAGATAGAGAGTATCTCCACCATCGACCCTCAGTCGGGTATGAGTACTGCCACGTTCGACAGTTATAAAATATACCCTGCCAATATCTTTGTTACTACCAAGGAGTGTATAGCCCGAGCCATTGAGCAGATACAACTCGACCTCGGCAAGCAGGTCGATTTCTTCAGGTCGATAGGCAAGGAGTATGAAGCCAAGCGACTGTATGAACGTGTGACGTACGACGTCGAGATGATACGCGAGTTGGGCTACTGTTCGGGTATCGAAAACTATTCTCGTTACTTCGACGGTCGCGCTCCGGGTACACGCCCATTCTGTCTGCTCGACTACTTCCCCGACGATTTTCTTGTTATCATCGATGAGAGTCACGTTACCGTGCCACAAATACGGGCTATGTATGGTGGCGATGCCTCGCGCAAGATGAATTTGGTAGAGTATGGTTTTCGCCTGCCGGCGGCTGTCGATAACCGTCCCCTCAAGTTCGAGGAGTTTGAGAGCCTTGTTAAGCAGACCATCTATGTCAGTGCCACACCGGCCGATTATGAATTGAATCGCAGCGAAGGTGTCTTTGTCGAGCAGGTTATACGACCTACCGGCTTGTTAGATCCCACCATTGAGGTGCGCCCGAGTCTTAACCAGATTGACGACCTCCTCGAAGAGATACAATTGCGCATCGAACGCGATGAGCGAGTGCTTGTCACTACACTTACCAAGCGTATGGCCGAAGAACTCAATGCCTACCTGTTGCGTTTGAATATACACAGCAACTACATACACTCCGATGTCGATACGCTCGACCGCATACAAATTTTGGAGGACTTGCGAGCCGGCGTTTACGACGTATTGGTGGGTGTGAACTTGCTGCGCGAAGGACTCGACTTACCCGAAGTATCGCTTGTCGCTATACTCGATGCCGACAAAGAGGGTTTCCTGCGTTCGCATCGTTCGCTCACGCAGACTGTGGGTCGTGCTGCGCGAAACCTCAACGGATCGGTCATTATGTATGCCGACAAGATAACCGACAGTATGCAGCAGACCATCGACGAAACAAATCGCCGTCGTGAGAAGCAGTTGGCGTACAACGAGGCAAACGGTATCACACCACAGGCCATCAGCAAGGCGCGTCGCGAGGTGCTTATGCGCAGTGGCAAGCCCGAGGGCGCAACGGCACAGCCCTATGCAATGGAGTATATCCCCACTGCCAATGTTGCTGCCGACCCCATTGTGCCGTATATGAGTGTGGCACAACTCGAAAAAAGTATCGAGCGCACCCGCAAAGATATGCTCGATGCTGCCCGACAAATGGACTTTATCGAGGCGGCGCGATTGCGTGATGAGATGCTCAAACTTGAAGATAAACTCAATCTGCTGAAAACCGAAAATTAACTTTAATATAATATAATTTTGAACTATGAAAACAGACATTGAAATTGCTCGCGCTACGGAGTTGAAAAACATTCGCGAGGTCGCAGCCAAGGTTGGCTTCCCCGATGAAGATGTGTTTAACTATGGTAAGTACATTGCCAAAGTTCCCTATAGACTCATCGATGACAAGAAGGTGGCTAAAAATCACCTGATTCTGGTTACTGCCATTACGGCTACCAAGGCCGGTGTGGGTAAGACTACCGTCAGCATTGGTTTGGGTATGGGACTTAACCACATAGGTAAGAAAGCCATTATCGCCTTGCGTGAGCCTTCGTTGGGCCCCTGCTTTGGTATGAAGGGTGGTGCTACAGGTGGTGGTTATGCTCAAGTATTGCCTTCGGAGGATATCAACCTACACTTTACAGGCGACTTTCACGCCATTACTTCGGCCAACAACCTTATTGCTGCCTTGCTCGATAACTACCTCTATCACAACCGCTCGAAACAAGTGGGATTGAAGAAGGTAATGTGGCGTCGCGTACTTGATATGAACGACCGTTCATTGCGCAATATCGTGTCGGGTTTGGGTGGCTCTACCAATGGTATTCCCACCGAAACAGGTTTCGACATTACTCCTGCATCCGAGATTATGGCTATCTTGTGTTTGGCACGCAACATCGAGGACCTCTATGTGCGTATAGGTCGCATCGTGTTGGGCGTTCGTTACGATGATACTCCATTTACAGTCAACGACTTGGGCGTGACAGGTGCTGTTGTGGCATTGCTCAAGGATGCCATCAACCCCAACCTTGTGCAGACAACCGAGCATAACCCTGTTATCATACACGGTGGCCCGTTTGCCAACATTGCTCACGGTTGTAACTCGGTAATTGCTACCCGTATGGCTATGTCGTGGGCCGATTATACGGTGACCGAAGCCGGTTTTGGTGCCGACCTCGGTGCCGAGAAGTTCCTCGATATCAAGTGCCGTCAGGCCGGCTTGAAGCCCGACCTTACTGTGCTCGTGGCCTCTACGCTTGCATTGAAGATGCACGGTGGCGTACCCGAAACCGAAATCAAACTGCCCAATGCCGAGGGCTTGAAAACCGGTTTTGCCAACCTCGACCGTCACGTTGCCAACTTGCGCAAGTTTGGTCAAACAGTGCTTGTATGCTTCAACCGTTTCGCATCGGATACCGATGAGGAGATTGCAATGGTAATGGAGCATTGTGCCGAGTTGGGCGTACGTTGCGTTATCAACAATGCCTATGCCGAGGGTGGTGCAGGTGCTGCCGAGTTGGCACAGGCTGCTGTCGAATTGATTGAGAACGAGCCTTCTGCACCTATTCGCTACGCTTATGAGTTGGAAGATAGCCTCAAAGAGAAGATTACCAAGGTTGCCAAGAACATCTACGGTGCAGGCTCTGTAGTCTTTGGCCCCAAAGCGCAGAAAGAGATAGCCCTGATAGAGAAGTGGGGTATGGGCAACCTTCCCGTATGTATAGCCAAGACACAATTCTCGTTCAGTGCCGATGCCAAGCGTTACGGCAGTGTTGAAGGCTTTGAAATCAACATTAAGGATATCGAACTCAATGCCGGTAGTGGCTTTGTAGTGGCTCTTGCAGGCGATATTATGCGTATGCCGGGCTTGAGCAAGACTCCCCAAGCCGTCAACATACACCTCGCCGACGACGGTAACGTAGAGGGCATTGTTTAATATCGTTTGGGCGATTATATAATTATTGTTGCAGAGAGGGCGTGTCAAGATTATTTTGACATACCCTCTTTTGCATATCCTACCGTGTGGGGTGAGGCACACCCTATATAGAGTTTAGGGATTAGAGAAGGGCATATAAAGTTACCACACTAAACACTAACCTCTCAACTTTATATCTCTTTTTGTTCTTGTGTCGATAACCCTTTTCACCTTTTCTACTCGCTCCACACTCCACCCTCAGCACTCCCATTTGGGACAATATAGGGGCAATATAGGGGTGATATTGCAAACTTATTGCATATTCGGGCGTTGTTAACTTTGAGTATTGCTGTAAAATTACTAACTTTGCGCTTTAAAATTTTATGGAAAAATTTTCAACACAAAGATATTATGTTTGAGAACTTAAGTGAAAGATTAGAACGGTCGTTCAAGATACTGAAGGGCGAAGGTAAAATTACCGAAATCAATGTAGCAGAAACGCTCAAGGATGTGCGTCGTGCATTGCTCGATGCCGACGTTAACTACAAGGTGGCCAAGCAGTTTACCGATACGGTAAAGGCAAAGGCTCTTGGACAAAACGTGCTTACGGCTGTGAAGCCCGGCCAGATGATGGTGAAGATAGTTCACGACGAGTTGGCTGCCTTGATGGGTGGCGAAACTGCCGATGTGAACATCAACGGCAATCCGGCTGTTATATTGATGTCGGGTTTGCAAGGCTCGGGTAAAACCACCTTCTCGGGTAAACTTGCCCGAATGCTCAAATCGAAAAAGGCTAAACGCCCCTTGCTCGTGGCGTGCGACGTGTATCGTCCTGCCGCTATCGACCAATTGAAAGTTCTCGGTGAGCAAATCGATGTGCCTGTATATTCCGAGGAGGGTGTGAAAGACCCCGTTTCGATAGCACAAAATGGTATTCGTTATGCTCGCGAACATAACCTTGACCTTGTTATTGTCGATACTGCCGGTCGCCTCGCCATCGATGAGGAGATGATGAAAGAGATTGCCGCCATCAAGGCTGCCATCAACCCCACCGAAACACTCTTTGTGGTTGACTCGATGACCGGTCAGGATGCTGTTAATACTGCCAAAGAGTTTAACGACCGACTCAACTTCGATGGTGTGGTACTTACCAAACTCGATGGCGACACTCGTGGTGGTGCAGCCCTGTCGATACGCACCGTTGTCGATAAGCCCATCAAGTTTGTGGGTATGCGTGAGAAACTCGACGCCGTCGATTACTTCCACCCCTCGCGTATGGCCGACCGTATATTGGGTATGGGCGATATCGTTTCGCTTGTTGAGCGCGCCCAAGAGCAATACGATGAGGAAGAGGCTCGCCGCTTGCAGAAGAAGATAGCCAAGAACCAATTTGACTTTAACGACTTCCTTGCACAGATACACCAAATAAAGAAGATGGGTAACATCAAGGAACTTGCTTCGATGATACCCGGTGTCGGCAAGGCCATAAAAGATATGGATATATACGATAACGCCTTCAAGGGTATTGAGGCCATAATCTACTCGATGACCCCCGAGGAGCGCACCAACCCTGCCATACTCAACGGCTCGCGTCGCCAACGCATTGCCAAGGGTAGTGGTACGACAGTGCAAGAGGTTAATCGCCTTATCAAGCAGTTTGACGACACACGCAAAGTAATGCGTATGGTAACTCAAAACGGAGGAGCAGGTATGCGTGGCGCAATGAAAAATATGCGTCGCAGAAGATAATAAAAACCATTTATTTTCAATAGACAATATGCAACTGATTGATGGTAAGGCTATCTCGGCTCAAATCAAGCAAGAGATAGCACAAGAGGTAGAAAAGATTGTAGCAGCCGGAGGCAAACGCCCTCACTTGGCTGCCATACTTGTAGGTCACGACGGTGGTAGCGAAAGTTACGTTGCCCACAAAGTGAAGGCCTGCGAGCAATGTGGTTTTAAATCGTCGCTTTTGCGTTTCGATGAGGACATCACCGAAGATGCACTAATTGCCGAAATCGAAAAGCTCAATAATGACAACGATGTAGATGGCTTCATCGTGCAACTGCCGTTGCCTCGTCACATCAACGAGGAGCGTGTTGTCGAGGCTGTCGATTACCGTAAGGACGTCGATGGTTTCCATCCCATCAACGTAGGTCGTCTGTCGATAGGCTTGCCCTGTTTCGTGTCGGCAACACCCGCCGGTATTATCGAGTTGTTGCGCCGTTACAACATCGACACTCGTGGCAAGCACTGCGTAGTATTGGGTCGTAGCAACATCGTGGGTAAGCCCATCGCATCGCTGATGATGCAAAAGAGCAACCCCGGTAACTCCACCGTTACCGTATGCCACAGCGCAACACCCAACATCAAGGAGATATGTCGCACAGCCGACATCATCATTGCCGCAATGGGCAACCCCGGCTTCGTTACAGCCGATATGGTGAAGGAAGGTGCCGTAGTGATAGACGTAGGTACTACTCGTGTACCCTCTGCCGAGAGCAAGAACGGCTGGAAACTCACAGGCGATGTATGCTTCGACGAGGTCGCTCCCCACTGTTCGTACATCACCCCCGTACCCGGTGGCGTAGGCCCTATGACCATCGTATCGCTTATGCGTAACACTCTGCTCGCTGGTAAGAAAGCGATATTCAATTTCTAATCGACTATCATACACATATACAAGGCAGCCCCATTCTATGAGGTTGCCTTTTTTGTGTCGTAAAACTTGACTTTTTCATATCATTGCACTAAATTTGTAGAGTGTGAAACAATAAGTATTTACCTCTTAAAGTAACCCGAATTATGAAATACATAGGAGCGCACGTAAGCGCACAAGGAGGAGTAGAAAATGCTCCGGCCAATGCCCACGCCATAGGAGCCAAGGCATTTGCACTCTTTACCAAGAATCAGCGTCAGTGGTTAGCCCCGGCACTCACAGCCAAGAGCATCGACGCCTTCAAGGCAGCCTGCGAGCAGTACGGCTATGCCCCCGACTACATTCTGCCCCACGATAGTTACCTCATCAACCTCGGACACCCCGAGCAAGAAGGGCTCGAAAAGTCGCGCAACTCCTTCATCGGCGAGATGCAGCGTTGCCAAGCCCTCGGCCTCACGCGCCTCAACTTCCACCCCGGCAGCCACCTCAAGGCCATCGACCTCGACACCTGCTTGGCGCGCATAGCCGACAGCATCAACATAGCCCTCGACCGTACGCAAGGCGTAACAGCCGTTATAGAGAATACAGCCGGACAAGGCTCAAACGTAGGCTACGACTTTGCCCACCTCGCAGCCATTATCGACCGTGTCGAGGACAAGAGTCGCGTAGGAGTGTGCATCGACACCTGCCACGCCTATGCAGCCGGTTACGACCTCGCCACCGACCAAGGCTTTGCCCACACTTGGCAAGAGTTCGATCGCATAGTAGGCTTCGGCTACCTGCGAGGAATGCACCTCAACGACGCCAAGAAAGGGCTCGGCTCACGTGTCGATCGCCACGACAGCCTCGGGCAAGGCATCCTCGGCACACGCTGCTTCGAACTCCTTATGCAAGACCCTCGCTTCGACAACATCCCCCTCATACTCGAAACCCCCGACGAAACCCTCTGGTCACAAGAAATCGAGTGGCTGTATAGCCTACAGAGGTAGTCTGCCGAATTTTGTATCTTTGATGTGATTATAGACAATGTTGAGCATTATAATCAACGGAGTGAGGTAGTTGTGAATTGATGAAATTTTGTATCTTTGATGTGATTATAGACAACCGGGCCTCGATAGCCGAGTAATCACATACTGTTGTGAATTGATGAAATTTTGTATCTTTGATGTGATTATAGACAACTCTACAGACCTCGACACGGTTAAGGGTAAAGTTGTGAATTGATGAAATTTTGTATCTTTGATGTGATTATAGACAACAGGAAGCCGTTAGAATTGATGGCGATGAGAGTTGTGAATTGATGAAATTTTGTATCTTTGATGTGATTATAGACAACTCAATGGCTTACCTCATAGCGAGGAAGATAGTTGTGAATTGATGAAATTTTGTATCTTTGATGTGATTATAGACAACTGATGCCGAGGAGAATCCACAATTGATGATGTTGTGAATTGATGAAATTTTGTATCTTTGATGTGATTATAGACAACTCAAAGAATCGACGGAACTGTTTCGATGTGTTGTGAATTGATGAAATTTTGTATCTTTGATGTGATTATAGACAACGCACAGAAGGATGCAGCTATAGCAGCGTTGTTGTGAATTGATGAAATTTTGTATCTTTGATGTGATTATAGACAACCCGATATTTGTATTTTGTTGAAATATAATACATTATAAAGGTTTTTAGAAAATAAAAAATGTCTATAACAACAACAAAACCGGCCTTGATGGGTCGGTTTTGTTGTTTAAAATAGTTCAAGTTGCTGACACGGTGTTGGGGTTTTGTGTGGCTTGGCTGCGTGATAAAGTTCTATTTCGCCAAATTGTTTGTCTGTTATACACAGTATTCCCACGTCGCCAAGTTCCGGTATAAATGATTTAACTCTTTTTATATGTACATCGGCATTCTCTCGGCTGGCGCAATGACGTACATATATCGAAAACTGAAACATTGTGAATCCGTCGTTTATCAGTTGCTTGCGAAAGTCGGCGTATCGTTTGCGATCTTGCTTGGTGTCGGTAGGTAGGTCAAAGAAAACAAGTACCCACATAATACGGTATGCGCTGAAATGGGTCATTATAAAGTAGGATATGCTATTTTGCGTGTTTCTCCCATAAAACAGGCTGCCAATGATGCTGTAGTGCGAGTTGTGGCTATCATTAGTGGGCTACGACGTCCCTCTATCACTACATCGAGTATAGGAATTGTGAGCAAACGAGCCTTTATGGCAGTGGTAAGTTGCGATATGTCATTACCTTCGTTCACAATGTCGGCAACCAAGCAATCGACGTAGGGGCGATATGGCTCCATAATGTCGTCGGCAAGGCAATAGGCGTTGTAACGATTGTGATGATGAATGCCCAATGTTGGCAGTAGCCCCGATCCTACCAATGATCGTGCTACGACTGCTCGCAGTATGGCATATCCATAATTAAGCAGATTATTAGGTGGGTCGCCCTCTCTACCTCTTACGAATGTGGGGTATTGAGGGAAAAACGATTGCCAATAGTAGGCCGCAGCACGAGCCTCATAGTTGTCGGGGTCGCCACTGCGCACATCGCGAGCCCACGCACGCATATTGCCTACCTCGCAATGATACAGCCTATGCAGTGCCGTGGCTTGATTGCTTATCTTGGCTTGGATAGTTTGTTGCCATAGTTGTTTCTTGAGAGGTAGAGAGGCCTCTATCTGATGCTTGAAACGCTCACTTTGTAAGGTGTGCCCTTCCAATGGTAGCATCAATCCTACAGGGAGATGATTGCTATTGCACGATATTATAGCGCAATTGTTGTCAAGTAATGCTTCTATAGTGCCCTGTGTTACAGTTATTTGCTTGTTGTCGAGTAGCACTACGCCTATATCCTCTATGGGTATAGTGCGTGTGGCATCTTGCTTAAATGTGTCGGGCAATGAGTTGTTCTGCTCAACCTCGGGTAATTTAATTACAAGTTGCTTGTTCTTCAGACTCAAGTATGCCGGATTACTGAAACAAAGGGTTTTCTTTATCATAGTATTATCTAATTTTTATCTCACCATCCGGTAGTATATCAAAATCGTATCCTTCTACCCAAAAGTTAAGATTTTCTCTACTCAAAACTATAAAAGCAATGTGATCGTTTGTGTTGTATTGGCTTAAACATTCTTTATTAGATAATGTTTTTGAAATTGTGTGATGCTTTAAAAACACACGTCCGTCTTTTTTATCTCTAAAATTATTAATGATATATAATCTTTTAATCATATCATCTCTATCCAAAGATCTGATGCAATCATTTGTGTCTTCTTGCATTATAACTCTTGTGCCGGGTTCTAATACATATTTCCTAATATAGTCATTCTTTTTATCCATATACAAAGGAAATAGATTGTCTTTCGTTTTGTCTATCATTTCTATTTTAGAAATGGTGTATAAATTGAGAACTTCGCATTTTCTTTTCCCCTTATTATTTTCATAGATAGCATAATAGGCATTAGTGCCATTTTCACAATATGTTAAGTTTTTATATTTATATTTAGATGCATAGTCTTTGTGCTCTTTAATAGGAATAACTCCATTTCCTGTATAACATCTTAAATGGCGAATTTTTAAACCATTATTATTTACTATTATACAATTGTCCGAATCTACTCTTATGTTTTTATTTGCAATTTGTTTTTGTAAATAAGATTGTAATTTCTTATCTGCAAGTTTGTTGCCATCTATAAGTTTTTTCAAGTCTGAAAGGGTATTGACACTTTCTCTTTTTACATATTTAATTTCATATTGTATATTTCCCTGTGCATCTTTTTGTATTTTTTTATCTTTCCCTATTATGGGGCTTTTTATCGCTCCATAGAAGGTTTCTTGACATAATTTACCCCTTATACAACGGCCTTGATGCCAACGGTATGGTATTATATTGCCATTTTGGTCACGCACAACATTGTTGTTTTCATTTCTTAATGATACAACTTTTCCATTTTTGCGATATTTTCGTCTTGTTATATTTAGCACTCTATTAGTTGAGAGATTGTTAACGATTATATCATTAACTTTTACATCTAAAATATTATTAATATCTGTATCAAGATGTGCTAATCTCTTTAATTTTAAAAGTTTCCGATTAAGTTTTTCTAATCTGTGGTTTAAGTTAGGCTCCGTTTTTATTAATTTCTTTGTTTCTTTAATTTCGTAATATACTTGCATTATTCTATCACGCATATAAGAAGGAGGTATCAATGACAATATTGCTGCATCTTGGGCATGGTGCAGGTTGTTTTCTCTGTTTTTTTCTTTTATTCCTATTATTTCTCTAAATGCGCTTGTAACATTACTATTTTGTACACTGATATTTGGGAAAACAACTCGCAAATATTCTACAAGATAACGAGTGATAGTGCGTGTGTCGGATAGTTGGCGATGAACAAAACTGGGTTCGATTTTTTCGATTGTAAATCGAGAAACTTTATTCTCCCAATGTTCGTACTCCATTCTATAGAGATGCATATTTCTTATGGCAAAATCTTTGTCTTCTTTGCTTGCTGCTTTTCTTGAACGACTTTTCCAATATTGGATTTTATCATATAAGAATTTTACCCTTTTACGCCAAGGCTCTATATTTTGGTCAATTTCATTACGAATTTTATCTCCTAATTGAGAGGGTAACATATTTTTCTTTGTGAATCTATTGAATGTAGCATCACATAAAGTCTTATTTTCATCGCTATTATCCATAGACTTACTTAATGGTAGCGTGTGTTCAATATCGACAGTATCTCCATTTAGCACCTCTGTTAGAGAAATAATTCGACCTGTATAAATGCATTTAAAGTTTTGTTCTTTCCACAATTTATATCGTTCTATTATCTCTTTTTTTCTATCGCTGTCTTTTTTAGTTAGTACGTCATAATTATAATCACCATTGCATAACAAACTTTGTTCGTATGCGTAGCGTGCAATTTTTATATCGTTATTTGTCGCAATTTTATTGTACTCTTTTAAAATGTTATTGACAATTTTCTCCAATTGTACATTTTCATTCTCCCTGATATCTTCATATCGTTTGATGGCCCAACGCATATTGGTGTCGTTGAATTCTTTTGCTGTTTCAATAACTAACCGGCTATCATTGCTTATTTGCCCACTTTCCAACATATAATTGAGGATATTGCGTAGTTTATACATAGTGCGCAGGACAACAGGATTCTTGAGGTTGTGTAATTGTGGATTACCTAAAAGTTGCACCCTTACTCCTTGTTGATTTATTATTTCCAGAGGCTTATATGTATATTTTTCAATAAGTGAATGGTTGTATAGTTTAGTTGTATCGCAGTCGAAATTATTGTTTAAAAACTCTATTAATTCATCTCTTAATGATGTAGGCTTAATGTATGCACGTTTTTTATCCTTAAAAAACAATTGGTATCTCTCTTCTACTTGATTGCGTATTTCACTAAATCTTTCATCTTCGATGTTTAAACATTGAGCCACAGCAGAATAAACATCCTGTTTGTCGCTATTGTCTAAAATATAGTCATAATCGTGAACTGCAAATGCTGTTTCATCATCGAGGCATAGTTGCTTGTATGATGCTATTAAGTTGTTTGTAATTTTAACGACAAGTCGCTTCTTTTCAACTTGCGTATAAATTGATGATATTTCTTTCTTAATAAGATTTTTATTATTGTGCCATACATCATTTCCAATAATGTCGGGTATTTTGGCTAATAAAATTGCTTTGTCTAATATGAATCCTTGACACAAGAATTTGTTTATTTTTTTTATTGCGTACGTACTTAAGTGGGTATAACCATCAGCTTTTAAAATAAGATTCATCAATTTAAGCATAGGTTGCTCCCAATCTTTACGTTTGATTTTATTGGTACAAAAATCAATAATGTCTTCTTTGTCGCCCGTATAACATTTGTTCCAAATAGTTTCCCAAGTGTGGACTATTTGGTGTTTGTTTTTTTGTTTTCTACTGACTCATTTTTGTCTATTGAAATGGATGTAGTATCCCAGTCTTCCCCTAAAAAACTATTTTCTTTCAATAAAAATAATATAGGGCAGCCTGATACCTCAAAATTATCTTCGTAGTTAAATTTTATTTGAGGGTTTGATAATTCTTTTTTTATAAAATTTGAGATACGCCCGAATTTAAATGTTTCGGATTTCCAAAAGTTTTGTTCAAAGAGTTTTCGTTTTACATCTAACGATAGTTCTTTATTATTGGTAATATCACGAATATTATTGATAAAAGACCAAGCGCGATATATTTCAAATTCGGGTCGAGACTTTGGTGCGCGTTGCTTATTGTTCTCAAATACACAATAACCAATGTTGCCCTTTTGGCTTCCTAAAGGTTTAACTTTGAAAACAACTTTGATTATCCTTTTGCACATATTGAGCCTGTTATCCCCTAATTCTTCGTGCAGATTGAATATATATTCTAATTCTTGTTTATTCTGTTTTGCGATGATTGTGTATTTAGAAGCCCGTATTCTTTCTTTTTGAATATTATTCAGATAATACAATGCACAACCAATGGTTGGGAGATTATAACTTTGCATTATATTCTTTATCTCTTTAGCCTTTCCTTCTTCAGCACCTTTAAGGTCTTCGTGTTCATCTATGCCTCTGTTTTCTTGATTTTCAGTCGCTCTATCTCCTTTGCTACTCCTAAAACCTCTGTGAATAGCCATATGATAAACGACTCGACCTAACATTAGTTTACCTATAGTAGTTGATAGGTCTATGCCTTTGTCGATTGCTAAATTATTTCGCAACTCAAACATCGAAAAATCAGGCTTGCCATCATTATTAAAATCACACTTTAACCACGCCCTAAATAATTGTGATGTAGGATATGGATGTTTTATATCGGCATTTTTATCATATTTTCTCCATTTGTCTAATTCTTCCATTGAAAGTGGGCACATACCTAAATTTATAAGTAACTCAAGAGTTGCCCATTTGCATTGTTTGCGTGATTGTATATGGTTTCGCCCTCTGCGTTTATCCCCACGCTCTGTTGCCAAAGATTTCATATTGTCTTTTTGGGTAAAACCTGTGGGGAATGTTAATATAGAACCACCTATTAATTGTTCACTTAATTTGTCTGATTTGTCAATATCTCTTTTGAATAAGCCGATAGAGCCAACTCCCGGATCTATGCCTAAAATAATATTGTCGCTCATATATTTGGTTTTTAAGATTTATATTTATACTTTTGCATATACAAAATTTCGTATGCCTTTAGAGGCATACTTTTCACAACAAGGCTATAAGCCGTAGATTTCTTAACCCTGCGACCTTTTAGGATAACGCAGGGTTGTTTTTTCGTTTGCAATTTATAATAAATTTTAGTCTAAACCAAACTTTGTGGGAATAAAATAGTCCCTCTTATTTAAGAAATTGATAGAATTTAATGGTAAACAAAAGGCTAAACAATAGTTGTATATATATAAATAACACGAGGCGGCCGGTGGGTCGCCTCGTGTTGTGTTGTGGGTTGACTGTTTTTAGTAGTCGAATTTGTAACGGCAGAGGAAGTCTGCTGTTTTTTGTATCATCTTGTACATAATGATATCGTCTTTCACGAAGGGTACTTCGGCACGGTAGGCTGCCATAAATTCTTCGAGAATGGGCGATGTCTTTTCGGGACGACGGAAGTCGAGGCCTTGTGCGCCGTTCATCAACTCGATGGCGAGGATGTTCTCGAGGTTGTCGAGTATCTTGTGCAACTTGGTGGCTGCGTTGGCTCCCATCGAAACGTGGTCTTCTTGTCCGTTGCTCGATACGATTGAGTCGCTGGCTGCCGAGAAGCAGTACATCTTGTTTTGGCTTACCATTGCGGCTGCTGCGTATTGGGGTATCATAAAGCCCGAGTTGAGTCCCGGCTCTGCCACGAGGAATTCGGGGAGTCCGCGGAAGCCCATAATGAGTTGTGCTACACGACGTTCCGATATGTTGCCCAACTCGGCAAGTGCTACGGCAAGGTAGTCGTAAACGAGTGCGAGAGGCTCGCCGTGGAAGTTACCACCCGATATGATGCAGTCTTCGTCGGGGAAGATGGTGGGGTTGTCGGTAACAGAGTTTATCTCGGTGATAAGTACGCTGCTGACGTAGCGAATGGCGTCCTTAATGGCTCCGTGTACTTGGGGTATGCAACGGAACGAGTAGGGGTCTTGAACGTGTTTCTTGGGCTTGGCTATGAGTTCGCTGCCGGCAAGCAGACGACGGAATGCCTCGCCTGTTTCGATTTGACCTTTGTGAGGACGTACTTGGTGTATGTTGTCGTAGAAGGGCTCTATACGGCCGTCGAAGGCCTCGAGTGATATGGCTCCTATCATATCGGCACCCTTCATAATGTGGCGTGCGCGTATGATGGCATATACACCGTTTGAACTCATAAATTGTGTGCCGTTGAGCAGGGCAAGACCCTCTTTGCTTTGCAACTTGACGGGCTCAAGACCTACTTCTTTGAGTACCTCGGCGGCAGGACGGCGTGTGCCTTTGTAGTTTACATCGCCTTCGCCGATGAGGGGCAGGAATAGGTTGGCAAGGGGTGCAAGGTCACCCGATGCACCGAGTGAGCCGCGGTCGTAAACGATAGGAAGTATGTCATTGTTGTAGAGGTCGAGCACGCGTTGTACGGTGACAACTTGCACGCCACTGTGTCCCATCGAGAGGGCGTGAGCCTTCAAGAGGAGCATAAGGCGAACAATCTCGGGGCAAACCTCGGTACCTACGCTACAAGCGTGGCTCTTAACGAGGTTTTCTTGCAGGGTGGTCAACTCGTTGGGCGAGATGTTGCGGTTGCACAATGAGCCGAATCCGGTGGTGATACCGTACAAGGGTACTTCCGATGTTTCGGTCTTACAATCGAGGTAGTTGCGACACTTCTCGATTTTGGCAATGGCTTCGGGCGAAAGTTCCAAGCGAGCCTTGCTGTCGAGGATTTCTTCGATGAGGTCGAACGTAAGTTCGCCCGAACCGATATAATAAGTCTTTAGCATAATCCGTGATTTTCTTGTGCGTAAGTAATAAGTTCGTTTTCGTGAATGAGAGCCATAGCCTCAATCTCTTCGCAAGCGGCTTTCATACGCTCGATGTAAGCCTCGTCCTTGAGGCCACCGAGGTTGATGCGTACGTTGAGCAGTGCGCCACGCACACCTGTACGGCAGCACATCATAGCCACGCAACTGTCGGTAATGGCGTTGGTATTGCCGTTTTGGCCTATATATATAATAGTGGGCATTGCTTCGAGTGCTGTGCGAGCCACTTCCATAGGAATCTCGGCAGCGTGCTTGGTAGCCTCTTCGATAACGGCAGCGCGATGTGCCTTCTCTTCGTCGGTCTCTTTGGGGAGTTTGAATGCTGCAAATACTTTGTCGTAAGCCTCCGAGTCGAGGTCGATAAGTTCTACCAAACGAGTGCGCATAGCGTTGAGTTTCTCGGCGGCTGCTTTCATCTCTTCGTCTTTCTCGGCATATTTTTTACGACCTATGGTGAGGTTGGTAACCATTGTGCCCAATGCTGTGGCTATGGCTGCGTTGAGAGCCGAAATACTGCCACCACCGGGTACGGGTTCGTTACTTGCTGTCTTCTCCAAAAATGCTGTAACATTAAGATCTACGAGTTTCATAACTTGTGTTATTTAGTAAGTGAGTATTTTACCTGATTTGATAGTGTACTTCACCGAGTTCATACCGGTGTAGTAGGGTAGAGTGTAGTGAGTGTCGGTGTCGAGCAGTACGAGGTCGCCTTGCTTGCCTACCTCTATCGAGCCTATCTTGTGGGCGCGACCTATGGCTGCTGCACCGTTGAGTGTCATAGCCGTTATGGCCTCCTCGACGGTGAGGTGCATATATATGCAGGCGAGGGCGAATGTCAAGGGTATGCTGCCCGAACAGCAACTGCCGGGGTTGAGGTCGGTGGCAAGTGCTACGGCACAATCGTTGTCGATCATTTCGCGACCACGCGCAAATGGCTCACGCAGTGTGAATGCAGTGAGGGGTAGCAGTGTGGCCACAACGCCGTTTTCGCTCATAGCGCGTATGCCTTCGTCCGATGCGTGCAACAGGTGGTCGGCACTGAGGGCTTTTATCTCGCCCGACAACTCCGAGCCTCCGAAGGTTACTATCTCATCGGCGTGAATCTTGGCACCAAATCCCATAGCCTGTGCGGCAGTGAGCAGACGGCGCGATTGCTCGACGGTGAATACGCCTTTTTCGCAGAAGATGTCGCAGTTCTCGGCCAAGTTGCGTTCCTTGACAAGTGGTAACATCTCGTCGATAATGAAGTCGATGTACTCTTCGTGGCGACCCTTGTACTCGGGCGGCAGTGCGTGCGCACCGAGGAAGGTTGTAGCGATGTCCACCTTACGGTCGGGGTCGGCATTGATGTCGCGCATCACCTCGAGTTGCTTTATCTCGGCATCGCGATCAAGGCCGTATCCACTCTTGCCCTCGACGGTAGTGACACCCATACGGCTCATAATGTCGATAAACTTGTATGCCTTCTTCAACAGTTCGTCGTGCGATGCTTCGCGAGTGGCCTTCATTGTGTTGACAATGCCACCACCACGCTCCATAATGCTCATATAACTGTCGCCACGCATACGCCACATAAACTCCTCGGGGCGAAATCCACCGAATACGAGGTGTGTGTGCGAATCGACAAATCCCGGTAGCAATACTTGTCCTTGAGCATCGAGTACTTCGTAGCCATTGGGTATCGATGGGCGATTCTCGCCAACATAGGTAATAACGCCGTCGGTAACCTCAACAGTGCCACAAGGTACGATGTGTAAGTCGTTCATCTTTTTACCCTTCAGGGCAGTGTTGCCCAACGGGGTAATGATGCGAGCATTGGTAATAATCAAGTTGCTCATATCGTATTGTTATTATCGGCTAAAGAGATACAGGGTGCTTGCTGCCACCTGTATCTCTTTGTTGTGAATGTTTTATTGAACGGTATGGATATTACTCCATAATGCGTGACTCGAGTACTTGATCCATCGAGAAGTTCTCGATACCGAGGTAATACTCGGCAGTATCGATAAGAGCAGCCATAGGAACAAGACCGATGATTTCGCTACCCACGATGCTCACACCATAGCGACGAGCCTCGTACTTAACCATTTCGAATGCTTGGTAGAGGGCAGTCTTGCTATAGTCGGTCATATTGATACTTACTTGAGTGATGCCACGCTCGGTGAGGTCAACGCCCATAGCCTTGCAGAAACGCAAGCCACCACCGATGAAACGGATGCGCTTGGCGATGCTGTGTGCGATGTCCAAACTGGGAGTGTTGAGGTTGATGTTGAAGGCAACCAAGGGCATACGTGCGCCTACGGCAACAGTACCGGCGGTGGCGTGACGCTCGGCAGGACCGAAGTCGGGATGCCACTCGGGTTGTTTGATTTTCTCGGCCATACCTTCAAACTCGCCTTTACGAACGGCAGCAAGGTTTTCGCGATAGGGAGCCGAAGCCGATTTCTCATACAAGAATACGGGCAGGTTGTACAACTCGGCAACCTTAGCACCTACCTCTTTCGACAATACGATAGCGTCGTCCATAGTGCAACCCTTGATAGGAATGAAGGGGATAACATCCACAGCACCCATACGGGGGTGTTGACCTTCGTGCTTGTTGAGGTCGATAAGTTCAACTGCCTTGCCAACAGCCTCGATAACGGCTGCTTTGAGGGCTTCGGGCTCGCCAACAACAGTTACTACGCAACGGTTGTGGTCGGTATCGTTGCTGTAATCGAGCAATTTTACGCCTTCTTTGGCGCGGAATGACGATACAATCTTTTCAATTTTTTCCAAATCGCGTCCCTCGCTGAAATTGGGAACGCACTCCATAATTTTACTCCAACTCATAGTTTTAGTTATTATAAGGTTAAAATTTTTTGTGATTACTTTTTCAGTGCCTCGGCAATAGTGTTTTTCACTAAGTCGTCATCGGCAATAAATGGCATTGTGATGTCGTAGTCGGGCATCATACGGTTGAACTCATCGGTTGTCTCCATAGCGTGTGCGTTGCGAGCCCAAGAGCGACGTGCCACGCCACCCATTACGTCCCACAACATCGAAGAACGCAATATCTCATCGACGCGCTCCGAGCCGTCACATACCATACCAAATCCACCGTTGATTGACTTGCCTATACCTACACCACCACCGTTGTGCAGTGCTACGAGGCTCATACCACGAGCGCAGTTGCCGGCAAAGCATTGTACAGCCATATCGGCCATAACGTTACTACCGTCTTTGATATTCGATGTTTCACGGAAGGGCGAATCGGTACCACTCACGTCGTGGTGGTCGCGTCCGAGCATAATAGGGCCAACCTCACCGTTGCGCACCATTTCGTTGAATTTCAATGCAATGTTCATACGACCCAATGCATCTTGATATAGGATACGGGCTTGAGTACCTACCACGAGGTTGTTCTTCTCGGCATCGCGTATCCATATCCAGTTGTCGAGGTCTTGTCCACGACGGTTCTTGTCGATGCAATCCATTGCGGCCTTGTCGGTCTTAACAAGGTCTTCGTGCTTGCCGCTGAGGCATACCCAACGGAAGGGGCCGTAACCGTAGTCGAACAACTCGGGACCCATAATATCCTCGACGTACGAAGGCCATATAAAGCCGTCTTTCTCGTCGTAACCGTTGCGCGAAATCTCTTTCACACCGGCGTCGTAGATAGATTTCATAAAGGCATTACCGTAGTCGAAGAAATAAGTGCCACGCGATACCAACTCTTTGATAACGTTGAAGTGGCGAACAAGTGTAGCGTTTACCTGACGGCAGAACTCTTTGCGATCCTCTTTCAACAAGCGAGTGCGCTCCTCAAATGTCATACCTACGGGGCAGTAGCCACCTTCATATACGGCGTGGCAAGATGTCTGGTCGCTGAGCAATTCGATGTGAATATTGTTGGCTGCGGCATATTCGAGCAAGTCAACCACGTTACCGTGGTAGGCGATAGAGCAAGGCTCCTTGCGTTGCATAGCCTCTTGAGCCAAGCGATATGCTTCGCCCATATCATCGGTGATGTGTTGTACCCAACCTTGTGTGTGACGGGTAACGATACGCGAGTAGTCAACCTCGGCAATGATAGCGGCGGCACCGGCTATCTCGGCTGCTTTGGGTTGAGCGCCACTCATACCACCAAGACCCGACGATACGAACAAGTGTCCACGAAGGTCGCCGTCTTGAGGTACGCCCAATTTCATACGACCGGCGTTCAACAATGTGTTGAATGTACCGTGTACGATACCTTGAGGGCCTATGTACATCCAGCCACCGGCTGTCATCTGGCCGTAGTTGGCCACACCCATTTGGGCTGCGATTTCCCAATCCTTTTGGTTGTCAAACAAGCCAACCATCATCGAGTTGGTGATGATAACACGAGGAGCATCGGGTTTCGATTTGAAGAGGCCGAGGGGGTGTCCCGACTCTACAACCAATGTTTGGTCTTGAGTCAACTCCTCAAGATATTGCATAATGAGGCGATATTGCATCCAATTTTGACACACTTGACCTGTTTCGCCATAAGTCACCAACTCGTAGGGGTAGAGGGCGATGTCGAAACACAAGTTGTTGTCGATCATTACTTGGAAAGCCTTACCTTCGATACATTTACCTTTGTACTCGTCTATTGATTTGGCTTTCAAGTCGCCTTGGGGACGGAAGCGATAGCCATAGATTTTACCACGAGTTTTCAACTCCTCCATAAATTCGGGAGCCATCTGTGCGTGCAACTCCTTGGGTATATAACGCAAGGCGTTTTTCAAAGCAACTTCGGTTTGTTCGGGGGTAAGTTTGTAGCCACGATCGGGCGCGCGACGTATGCCTTCGACAAATGTAGGATAGTCGGGCAATACTTTAGGTAATGTGAGTTCCATATTATAGTTATTAAGGATTATATTCTAAAGTGCAAAAATACAAAATCCTATGTGATTAACCACAATTATTTCAAAGAGATTTTATCTAAATTCGTTAAAATAATTGTTGCTATGGCGTTTTTGTGATGATAGTGTGCTGTAAAACAACGAAAGTCGTCTCACGACGACCTCCGTTGTTTAAAACTTTACAATCTAATACTATGAAAAAACTGATACAAATATAGACTCTTCGGTTTTTTGTGCCAAATAATTTCTTAAAAATCGACGATGGTTTAACAAACTTTCCGTGAAATGCACTTATTGTGTTAACAAATAAATGCGTAAGTGAAAAGATTGTTGCGTAGCGTTAACGCCTTGGCAAGTCGTTTAATAACTACCTGACTGTAATCGACTCTATTCTTGCTTTGTAATTCTTCTCTCCTCTTTTATTGAGTAATACAATCCTGCTACAGCCACGATATTTTGCCCTTTTCTTTTGTGCTTATTTATGTGATACTTGCTCTATTATCGACAAAAAATAATACCTTTGTATCGTGATGGAAGAGAGAAACGAATTGCTAATAACACGCCTTGAAGAGTGGTATGTCGATAATGCGCGCGACCTGCCTTGGCGGCGTACCTGCGATGCCTATTGTATATGGGTGTCGGAGATAATTTTACAGCAGACTCGCGTGGCGCAAGGTTACGATTATTACCTCCGTTTCATCGAACGTTTTCCCGATGTTGCGACTTTGGCTGCAGCCGATGAGGATGAGGTGATGAAGTATTGGCAAGGCTTGGGCTATTACAGTCGTGCGCGCAATATGCACGCTGCTGCACGCGATGTCGTGGAGCGTTTCAATGGGGCGTTCCCATCGAATTACGACGATATACGCTCGCTCAAAGGGGTGGGCGATTATACAGCCGCGGCTATTGCCTCCATTGCTTATAACTTGCCGTATGCCGTTGTCGATGGCAATGTATATCGCGTTCTGTCGCGCCTCTTCGATGTCGATATACCCATAGATACCCCTGCCGGCAAACGCTATTTTGCCGATCTTGCCTATGCGATGTTGCATCGTGAGCAACCACGCATATACAATCAGGCACTTATGGAATTTGGTGCCTTGCAATGCGTGCCTTCGGGGTGTGATTGCACTCGTTGTCCGTTGCAGGATTTTTGTGTCGCTTATGCCTCGGGCAGGGTGGGCAACCTGCCGGTAAAACAGGGAAAATATCGATGAAATCGCGCTATTTCTATTACTTTGCGATAGAGTGTAATGGCGTGACTTGGTTGCAGAAACGAGTTGGGAATGACATCTGGAAGAACTTGTATGAATTTCCTCTCGTTGAAACCGATGCCCCTGCCGATTTCATCGAACTTCAACGATGTGAAGGCTATCAAAAATTATTTGCCGAAGCCACAAAAGTTACATTTGTGTCACAGCCGTTTACTACCAAGCACGTTCTTACCCATCGCATCATATACGCCACATTCTATACGGTGCAAGTTGAGTCGTTTTCATCGAATAATTTGCCTCTTGTAGAGGTGCCGAAAGAGCAACTCGACCACTATGCTGTTGCGCGACTTACCGAACTCTATTTGCAATGGCGAGAAAAGGAATAGAAAAATAGTGCGTATTTTTTGAAAAACACTGCTCGACATAGTGAGCCGAAATGGTTTAGATTTTGTATCTTTGCGCACAATATAAATAAGAAGACAACGAAAGTTAAATGATAGAACGCGTAATAATTCTTGAAGGTGTTGACCCTGTACTCTTTTACGGTGTAAACAATAGCAATATTCAATGTGTAAAAAATTTGTTCCCCAAATTGCGACTTGTGGCGCGTGGTAACGTGCTGAAGGTGATGGGCGATGAGGTGGAAACTGCTCATTTCGAGGAGAAAATACGCCTGCTTATGGCGTATTGCGAGGAGCATAATGCACTTACCGAGGAGGTAATTATTGCTACCATCAAGGGCGAAGTACCTGTTGCGACGAAGATGGATGATGACCTCATTATCTATGGCGTTAATGGCAAGCCCATCGTTGCGCGTTCGGTCAATCAGCAAAAGTTGGTAAAATCGGTCGAGGAGAACGACCTCGTATTTGCGCTTGGTCCTGCCGGCTCGGGTAAGACATATGTGGCTATAGCACTTGCCGTAAAAGCGTTGAAAAACAAAGAGGTAAAACGCATCATCCTGAGCCGTCCTGCTGTTGAAGCCGGCGAGAAACTTGGTTTCTTGCCCGGTGATATGAAAGATAAAATCGACCCCTATTTGCAACCCTTGTACGACGCATTGCAAGATATGATTCCGGCACTCAAACTCAAGGAGTATATGGAAACTAACGTCATACAGATTGCGCCTCTTGCCTTTATGCGTGGTCGTACGCTGAGCGATGCCGTAATCATACTTGATGAGGCGCAGAACACCACTACGCACCAGATGAAGATGTTTTTAACTCGCTTGGGCTTGAATGCCAAGATGATAGTGACGGGCGATATGACACAAATAGACTTGCCGGCACAACAAACATCGGGTCTTGTACAGGCTGTACGCATCCTGTCGCGCGTCAAGGGAGTGGGCCGTATAGAGTTTAATAAAAAAGATATTGTTCGACACAAACTTGTGCAACGCATTGTGGAGGCATACGAACAACACGACGAACAGGCCAAGCGTGAGCGCGAGGAGCGTAAGGCTGCACAACAAAAAAGTGCCGATGAAATGGAGCAAAAGAATAATAACAACTAATATAATTGCATTATGAGTAAAGCATTGGTAAAAACAGATTTTAATTTCCCCGGTCAAAAGAGTGTTTATCACGGTAAAGTGCGTGATGTTTATAATATCGACGATGAGTTGTTGGTAATGGTAGCCAGCGACCGTATCTCGGCTTTCGATGTAATTCTACCCGAAGGAATACCCTATAAAGGTCAAGTATTGAATCAGATAGCAGCCAAGTTCCTTGACGCTACTGCCGATATCGTGCCCAATTGGAAGATGGCAACTCCCGATCCTATGGTGACAGTGGGTGTGTTGTGTGAGCCCTTCAAGGTAGAGATGGTAGTGCGTGGTTACCTTACAGGTCACGCTTGGCGCGAGTATCGCGATGGCAAGCGCACCATCTGTGGCGAGCCTATGCCCGAAGGTATGCGCGAGAATGAAAAGTTCCCTCAACCCATTATCACTCCTACAACCAAGGCCGATGAAGGTCACGATGAGGATATCTCGAAAGCCGAAATCATAGCGCGTGGCATTGTGTCGAAAGAGGATTATGAGCAATTGGAGAAATATACACTTGCTTTGTATCAACGTGGTTGCGAGATGGCAGCCGAAAAGGGTTTGATACTTGTCGATACCAAGTATGAATTTGGTAAGAAAGACGGTAAAATAATTCTTATCGATGAGATACACACTCCCGACTCATCGCGTTACTTCTATGCCGAAGGCTACGAAGATCGCCTTGCCCGTGGTGAGGAGCAACGCCAATTGTCGAAAGAATTTGTGCGTCAATGGCTCATCGCTAATGGTTTCCAAGGCAAAGAGGGTCAAACAGTACCCGAGATGACTCCCGAGTATTGCGATAGCGTGACCGATCGTTATGTCGAGTTGTATGAGAACATCGTGGGCGATAAATTCGTTAAAGCCGAGGTAGCCGATGTGGCAGCACGCATCGAAAAGAACGTAACCGAATATTTGAAAAATCGATAATCGTATATGAAAGCCGAGGAGGTAAAGCCTTACGACAACGAAGCCGCCAAGACGGGGCAAGTGCGCGAAATGTTCGACTCGATAGCACCCGCCTACGACGTGATGAACCGAATGATGACATTCGGCATCGATACAATATGGCGTCGCAAGGCGATAGATATGGTGGGCAAGTACAAGCCACGCAAGGTGCTGGATGTCGCCACCGGTACGGGCGACTTGGCTTTCCTTATCGATGAACGCCTCAAGCCCGAGTCGCTGTTGGGAATAGACCTCTCGGAAGGGATGCTGGCTGTGGCGCGTCGCAAGGCTGCCGAGCGAGGCGTCGCCGACAGGGTGTCGTTTGCTATAGAAGATTGCCTATCGCTCTCGTTGCCCGACAATACTTACGATGCCATTACCGTTGCCTACGGTGTGCGAAACTTTGAAAACCTCAAGCAAGGTTTTGCCGAGATGTATCGCGTATTATCGCCCGGAGGTGTGCTGTGTGTCATAGAGTTATCGACACCCGAGCATTTCCCGTTCCGACAGTTGTACAAGTTATATACCTATACCATCATTCCGTTGGTAGGTTGCATCGTGTCGCGCGACAAGCAGGCGTATAGTTATTTGCCTCGCTCGGTGGCAGCCGTAGCGCAAGGCGAAGAGATGCTCGATATATTCCGTTCGGTAGGTTTCAAGAATTGTCACCTGCGTCGCCTTACGTTTGGTGCTTGCACCATCTATATGGGTGAGAAGTAGTGGCATAGCAATATAATTGATATAGAGATAGATGAAAGAATTTATACATACGCAGATGGCGAGCGAGCGAGCCGTGCTTGTGGGTCTTATTACCGTCAACCAGAATGAGGCAAAGACCAATGAGTACCTCGACGAACTTGCTTTCCTTGCCGAGACGGCAGGAGCGCAGCCCGAGCGTCGTTTCTTGCAACGACTCGATTATCCCAACCCTCGCACATACGTCGGTACGGGTAAGTTGCAAGAGATAAAGGACTATATAGAACAGAGTGCCGAGGATGAAGATGGTGGCGTGGGACTTGTCATTTTCGATGATGAACTCTCGCCCAAACAGATGCAAAACATCGAGCGTGAGTTGCAGGTAAAAATACTTGACCGTACAAGTCTTATTCTCGATATTTTTGCCCTTCGTGCGCAGACTGCCAATGCCAAGACGCAAGTGGAGTTGGCGCAATATCAATACCTATTGCCTCGACTTACGCGCTTGTGGACTCACTTGGAGCGTCAGCGTGGTGGTATAGGTATGCGTGGTCCCGGTGAAACGCAGATTGAAACCGACCGTCGTATTATTCTCGACCGTATTTCGCGCCTGAAAGAGGAGTTGCGCAATATCGACCGTCAGAAGGTTATTCAACGCAAGAATCGTGGTAAAATGGTGCGTGTGGCTCTTGTGGGTTATACCAACGTGGGTAAATCGACCTTGATGAACTTGTTGAGTAAGTCGGAGGTATTTGCCGAGAACAAACTCTTTGCCACGCTCGATACTACAGTACGCAAGGTAATCATCGACAATCTGCCCTTCTTACTATCCGATACGGTAGGTTTCATTCGTAAGTTGCCCACACACTTGGTCGATTCGTTCAAATCGACACTCGATGAGGTGCGCGAGGCCGATATGTTAGTACACGTTGTAGATATTTCGCACCCTGCATTCGAGGAGCAAATCGAGGTGGTAAACCGTACCTTGCACGATATATGCCCCAACGAGGAGAAACCTATGATTATAGTTTTCAACAAGATAGATGCCTTTACCTATGTCGAGAAGGCTGCCGATGACTTGACACCCCGAACACGCGAAAATATATCGCTCGATGAGTTGCGCGAAACGTGGATGGCAAAGATGAACGACAGTTGCATCTTTATATCGGCTACCGAGCGCAATAACATAGAGGAGTTGAAGGCTATGCTATATCAACGTGTCAAGGAGATACATACGCAACGTTTCCCCTATAACGACTTCTTGTTTCAGCACTACGAAGATACTACCGAAGAACAATAATTATGGAAGCCCCTTATATATACGAACTCGAAATGAAGGTGCGCGACTATGAACTCGATATGGAGGGAATAGTCAATAATGCCAATTATCAGCACTATCTCGAGCATACTCGCCACGAATTTTTGTTGACTCTCGGCCCCGGCTTTGGTGAGATGGTTGAGCAGGGTATATCGCCGGTGGTGACTCGCGTGGATATTCGATATAAAACCCCTCTGCGCAGTGGCGATAAGTTTGTGTGTCGCTTATATTTGCGTCGTGAGGGTATCCGTTATGTCTTTTATCAGGATATTTTCAAGTCAACAGGCGAGTGTTGCGTAAATGCGGTTATCGACACAGTCTTTACGCGCAACGGTCGCCCTACGCGTGGCGATGAGTTTGCTCCTTATTACGAGAAAATACTCAATCAATAGTATGTGATGGATACCTTTGCCGATGAGCAATTACGTTATCGCATAGCCTTGGCAAGTGTCAAGGGTATGAATAGGTTGCTTGCCGAGTCGCTCGTTGAGTTGACCGGTGATGTGTCGGCATTTTTCACTCTATCACAACGCGAATTGTCTGACTTGACAGGTTGGAACAGTTCCTTATTTAGCGAGGTGGAGCGAGGCAAGGCGTTGATGGCTGCTGCCGGCGAAGTGGAATTTATTCGCAAGAACAATATTACACCCCTGTTTTTTACCGATGCCGACTATCCACAGCGATTGCTGGAGTGTGATGATGCTCCTTTGATACTCTATTATAAGGGTAATGTATCGTTTCAACAACCTCGTGTGGTGAGTATCGTAGGTACGCGCCACGCCACGCCCTATGGCAAGAACTTTGTCGATACATTGGTGCGTGACCTTGCCGATACTTGCCCCGATACACTTATTGTCAGTGGTTTGGCCTACGGTATAGATATTGCTGCGCACCGAGCCGCCTTGCGCTACGGGCTGCCTACGGTGGGCGTATTGGCTCACGGACTCAATACCATATATCCGGCGCAGCACCGTAATACGGCTGTCGAGATGCTTGGTAATGGAGGTTTGCTCACCGAATATACCACCTCACAACCTACTCATCGAGGATTTTTCCTTGCTCGCAATCGCATCGTGGCAGGTGTGGCCGATGCCGTGATGGTGGTGGAGTCGGGTGTTAAAGGAGGCTCACTCTTTACGGCTACTATAGCGAGCGATTATCATCGTGATGTGTTTGCATTGCCCGGCAGGGTAGGCGACATATCATCGATGGGTTGTAACAACCTCATTCGCCAAAATAAGGCTGCATTGTTGACTTGTGCCGATGACTTGATAGAGGCTATGGGGTGGGGTGTGCGCAAGGAACAGCCGTCGCAAACGACATTGGCAGCCCAACAAGATGTGCAACTTGCCGATGAGGAAAAACTCATTATGCAATATCTCGTTCACAATGGCGAGGGGCAGATAAACCGTATGGCTGTAGAACTCAATACACCTATCGCCACCTTGTCGGCAACGCTTGTCGAATTGGAGTTCAAGGGTTGTGTCGTGGCATTTCCCGGTGGTGTATATCGCCCTATGTAGTTGATAGGTATTTCAATCGCCACCCATCACTATATCTACCAAGTATCCAAAGGATATAATAACAATAGTAAACAGTGTGCCTATGAGTACCCATAGCAATATGGGGCTGTATTTATGTTTTTTCCCTTTCATATCCGATGCGTTCTATATATAATAATGTATGGTGCTATATATAAAACAAATCAATACCTTTACTATATTATCCATAGTGAAAATTAAACGTTTTTTGATATTAATCAAAAAAAATATTGAGGTGTTGCAATGACTCGATTTTAGTTATATATTTGTCGAAAATTATGACTGAATACGATTAATATTGCAAGGGAAAAGATAAGTAAGAATATTTCAAAGAATGATAAGTAGTAATTAGGTTAAATGAGTACGGAGTTGTTAAGTGATTAACGACTCCGCTTTTTTATGTCCCTATAACGATTGTTAAATAAAAAATTGCAGGTAAATACAATTTAATGGAGATTTTGCAGTTATAATAAATGGTATATAATACAAATATGCGCCTATTATTACGACATATAATCTCACTACTGCTCTGTGTATTGCCCTTATTGGCTTATGCACAGATGGATATACAGTTGTCGCAATATTGGGCGGCACCGGCTTATTTCAATGCCGGAGCAGTAGGACAAGGCGATAGGCTTAATATCTTGGTGGGTACGCGCCAACAATGGGTGGGCATCGAAGGTGCGCCGGCCGGTTATTGGGGTCGTGTCGATATGCCATTCAAGTTGTTGGGAGGTAATCACGGTGTAGGATTGGCTTTTAGCAGCAATTCCGAAGGCTTGTTCTCCAATATGGTATTTGGCGCGCAATATGCCTACAAGTATAAGATAAAGAAAAGTTATCTGTGCATAGGTGCGCAATTGGGTCTTGTCAATCAGAAATTTGATGGTACAAAGGTTGAAATACCTACGAGCGACCACCATACACCTGCCGGAGAGGATGAAGATATACCCACAACCGAGGTCGAAGGTATGGCTTTCGATATGGCTCTGGGTATATATTATGTGCATCCCTACTTTCACGTCGGTATATCGGCCACCCACCTCACCGAGCCTACCATACGCTATGAAGATAGCAGCGGCAGTGGCAAGAATGAAGATGGCTTTGAAGTTTTTGTGCCTCGACAATTTTATTTTATAGCAGGAGGCAATATACCATTAAAAAATCCGTTATATGAAATACAGCCCTCAGTGTTGGTATCGACCGATTTTAACGTTTTCACAGCCGAGGCTACGTTGCGATTGCGTTATAATAAGTTCTTTTGGGGTGGCGTAGGCTACCGTTGGAACGATGCGGTTTCTATTATGCTGGGTGCCGAATATAAGGGATTCATCCTCGGATATTCTTACGATTTGCCCGTTACAGCAGTGCTGAAAGCAAGTAGCGGTAGTCACGAAGTATTTGTAGGATATAGTATGAAACTCGACTTATCAGGAAAAAATAAAACAAAACATAAAAGTATTCGCATACTGTAAGTTATGAAAAAAAGTTTGTTGTTCTTAATAGTTTCTGCTACGCTCATAGTGGCTTGCGCACCCGGTAATCAGAATTCGGGCGAAGTGACCGGCGTAGGAGGTATTACTTGGGCCGAGCCGGCACCCTATGGTATGGTGTTGGTGGGTCGTGGTGCTTACCAAATGGGCCCTGCCGCCAATGACAGTGTTTGGGGTGTTACTAAAGACGCTCACGGCATTTCGGTTGATGCCTTCTATATGGATGAAACCGAGATTACCAATTCGAAGTATAAACAATTCGTATTTTGGGTACGCGACTCTATCATTCGCGAGCGTCTTGCCGACCCTGCCTATGGTGGTAATGAGGTATTCAAAATCGAGGAGGACAAAGAGGGTAATCCTATCAAGCCTTACTTGAATTGGAACAAGCCCATTCCTTGGCGCAACCCCAATGAAGATGAGGCGCGTGCCATTGAGAGTGTATATCGCGTCAATCCCATTACCGGTAAGAAAGAGTTGGACGTAACACAACTCAACTACCGTTATGAGGTGTTCGACTATACCGAGGCATCGAAACGTCGCAACCGACTCAATCCCGAATTGCGCAACCTCAATACCGATATCCCCGTAGATTATAATGAGGTTATAATGATATCGAAGGATACTGCCTTTATCGACGATGAGGGACAAATCCATCGCGAAACAATCACTCGACAACTTTCCAGCGAGTTTGACTTCTTGAATACATATATAGTCAATATCTATCCCGACACAACTGTGTGGATTAATGACTTCGATAATGCTTACAATGAGCCTTATGTGCGTATGTATTTTGCACACTCGGGCTACAACGATTATCCCGTTGTAGGTGTGTCGTGGGATCAAGCCAATGCCTTCTGTGCTTGGCGTACCGATTACTATATGAAATCATTGGGCAACAATCCTGTTATGGTAGAGCCCTTCCGTCTGCCTACCGAGGCCGAGTGGGAGTTTGCTGCGCGTATGGGCGATAGCAAGAATATGTACCCTTGGTCGGGAACAGATGCGTCGGACGACAAGGATTGCTTCTATGCCAACTTTAAGCCCGGCGATGGCGACTATGTGCGTGACGGACACCTTATCACTGCGCGCGTAGGTACATATACACCCAATGACTTTGGATTGTATGACCTTGCAGGTAACGTATCGGAGTGGACTTCAACCTCGTACAACGAGGCGTTGAGCCACATCACAAGCGATATGAATCCCGAGTACAAATACAATGCTGCCAAGGAAGACCCCTATCGTATGAAACGCAAGATTGTGCGTGGTGGCTCGTGGAAGGATGTGTCGCACTATGTACGTTCCGACTTGCGTATGTGGGAGTATCAAAACGAGCAACGCTCATACATCGGTTTCCGTTGTGTGCGTACGCAAGTAGGTTTTGCCAAGGGTCGTAGTAAATAATAGTAGATGAATTTGTGATATAACCAATATTATGGGAAAGTATAAAAAATATAAAAATAAGATAGCAGAGTTCTTATCGAGCGAGCGTGGACAACGTTTCTTTAACTTTGCATACAGTATCGGTGCCGCAATCGTTATTTGGGGTGCGTTATTCAAAATTTTGCACTTGCCCGGAGGTAACTTCCTATTGTCATTGGGTATGGGTACCGAGGTCGTAATGTTTATTCTTTCGGCATTCGACAATCCCGGTAAGTCTTATCGTTGGGAGGATGTATTCCCTGTACTTGCCTCGCACGATGAGGAGGACCGTCCTCAATTCGGAGGAGGTGGTGGTATCGTAGGTGGTAACGGTGGTACTATTGTTATCAATGGCGATACAACATCAACAACTACTCACGTTGTAACTACCGATGAGGCGCGTCGTGCTGTGGGTATCCCCGAAGGTATCGATCTCTCGGAAGAGGACTCAAAGAGCCTGAGCGAAAGCATACAGAAGATGTCGGCTGCTGCCGAGCAACTGTCGCGTATGGCCGAACTTACCGATGCTACACAAACTTACCTCTCGCAGTTGGCAGCCATATCTACTCAAATGGATCAATTGCGTGCTGCTACCGAGTCGCTTACTCAAGTATCCAATACATTGCTCAACTCTTACCAAGCCATTACATCCAACTCCGATGGCTTGAATGAACAATCGACCGGATATGTTGAGCAAATGGAAACACTCAATCGCAACATCAATGGCTTGAATACCATATACGAAATACAGTTGAAGAGTGTAAGTTCGCAACTCGACAATATAGATCGTGTCAATGCCGGTATCAAGAACATCAGTCGTATGTATGAGAGTGCTATGGGCGACAGCGACCGTTACTGCCGCGAAACCGAGAAGATGACTCAATACATACAACAACTCAACTCGGTGTATGAAAAGATGATTACCGCTATGACTATCAATATGTATCATCCTATGGGTGGTGCTGTGCCTACAACTCAAGTAACACAACAACCCGAAGCCGATAATACACCTAAAGATATAACCGAAGAAAAAGCATAACTCCTATGGCAGGAAATAATACAAAACTCTCTCCTCGGCAGAAGATGATAAACTTGATGTATATCGTCTTGACGGCTATGTTGGCGTTGAACGTATCGAGCGACGTCCTCAATGGCTTCCGTCAGGTCGAAGAGGGTTTGGGACGTACTACATCTACTGCTGCTGTTCGTAATGATGCCTTGTATCAACAATTGGCCGACTT
>JAFXIZ010000046.1 GCA_017532725.1 Bacteroidaceae bacterium | reverse complement strand
GCTCGGGCTTGACGTGACTCGTACTTACGTTTTTTAATATAGTCTCCTATATCCCGTTACGTACTACTTTGTCTTTCTTATTCTGTGAATGATCTCTTTCGTTTTGTTGCGCCCGGGTGTTTTCCCGTTTGCGGATGCAAAGGTACTGCTTTTTTCTTTCCTGCCAAACTTTTTCGGCTCTTTTTTTCAATTATTTTTCTTACCTCAGGATATGTCGCTCATTTCAAAGATGTTATAAAACATATTTTTTTGAACTTTTTTCGCACCTTTTGTTCAACTACGCCCAAACGCCGAGATTAAACCCTAAATAGTGGCCGACCGGGGTAATGACATCTCCTACCCTACCCCCCCTATAACAAAAGAATCGCCTACGATAACTCGCAGGCGATTACACATTATATATATAGTGGGAGATTGTTAGAAAGGCAAATCGTCATTATTATCGGCGGCTGCAGGGAATGGAGGCATATCCATTGCCATAGGGGGCACATCGGCTACAACAGGAGCAGCCTCGGGCAAAGTCTTTTCGAGTTTCCAACCACGAATACTTGTAAACCAACGTCCGTTATACTCACGACTCTCGATGTCGAAACTAAGAGTTACATCATCACCTATCTCGGCACGATATTGGTCGGCCTTGTCACCAAAAAGATCGAAACATACTTTCTTGGGATATTGGTCAAGTGTTTCCAACACATATTCTTGTTTTTTCCACGGGTTACCCGCTTTCGACACTCCTTCTTGCAATGGAAGAATGTGTATGATTTTTCCTTTTATTTCCATATATTCTTGTATAATTATTGTGGCACAAAAGTAATAAATAATCGTGAAAGTCACAATTTACCACACAAAAAACGAGGTACAAAATATGAGGTTTCTTTCCTCATTATCTGCACCTCGCTGCTCTGTTCGCACAGAACTACACAATCACCTAAATATAACCAATCATCAGTTGCGCTTCATATAAATAACGACTGCGCACATTAAATGGTTCGGCATTAACAAGGTTAATTGTTGCGAGGCAATAAAAAGGCACGCTCCACAGCCAAAGCCGGAACGTGCCGAATACCTTTTTCAGTTTTACTTATTCTTGATTAGTTTCTTCAAGAATTTTGATAGCCATATCATAGATTGTAGTATCATCGAGGACTACGATTCCACCATCAGGACCCGGCTCAATGTGAATACCACTGTTTTTACCAAAGGCATAATTGGTACCACCGAAATAGTTACGAACAGTTTGTACAGTCACATTCAACTCGTCGGCAATGCGATGAATCGAGCCCTCGGGCAGGCTTGCTTTGATACGGCGAAGCTCATTAAAAGAAATAGTCTTGGTCATAGTATCTACTGATTTTTAATTGTGATTCTTAATTTCGCAATAAATTTACAACTTGTTTGCGATAAAAACAAATTTTGAGATAGTTTTTTTGAAAAAATCTATATTTGGCAAACGTTTGTTACAAAGCAACCACAGCCACCACCACAAACATCAGTACAATATACAGCGCATAATAGCAAGCGTAACTACCTCTCATACAGATAGAGTCGGGAACAGATGTGGGTTGCAACCTGCGATACATTGCCCCTCTCACCCTCTCGTAGAGGCGATAGACCAATATTCCAACAAGTATCCCCAACAAGGCTCCACAAAGGATATCGCCCGGAAAGTGAACACCCAGATATATACGGGAGTAACTTACCAAAACAGCCCACAATATTATGGCAAGAGTAAAAAACCTATTTCGGAATATATTAATAAGGAATAGTGCCGCAGCAAAGGTATTGGCAGCGTGACTCGACACAAAGCCATAACGCCCACCTCGATAGCCATTGACCAAGATTACCGATAAATCGGGGTCGCGCGAGGGGCGCAAGCGTTGAAACAGTGGCTTAAAAACAGATGATGCCACTTGGTCGGCAATAAGCACAGCCACAGCAAGTGATACCACAACCAACATTGCATCGAACAGGGCTTTTTTCTTATGAGGATTATTATGAATATACCACCCCAAGATAAGCAAGAGAGGCAATGCCACAAAGATATTGAGTGAACGCGATGTGACTATCCAAAAGAAATTATCGAGCCACGGCGTATGTACTCCGTTGCACAATAACAAGAGTTGCTCATCGAGTTCAATGATAGATTGCAGCATAATGTGATAAAACAAATAATGTGATGAATAGAGTAATTAAGAGGCCGTCGCCGTATCGAGCGCATCAGATAACCTCGACACTGCGTAATGGCATCCAACCTTGATTACCGTCGGAGATTTGCACCTCGACCCACTCTCCCACCGTTTCAAGCATTTTCACTTTGGTGCCTTCGTGCAGGATAAAAAGTTCCGTACCACTCTCGGCAGGCGCACTCTTAACCGATACCTCCTCGGCAAAAACGATAGCCTCATTGTGATTATTGCTGCGATTATTTTGCGCAACGGCACACACATTGGCTATAACCGACACTACTATCATAGGCAACGCAATAAAGAAGCCTGTTTTCTTCAGTTTTATTCGGTCGCTATCGGTAAATATGTACAAAATCAGGCCTATCATAAACAACATAAACGAAACGATGCCTATTACAGCCCAAGTGTTTGAGCCAAACCAATCGCGCACCGACTGTGCCCATACATTGATAAAGAATGTACCAGTAACCTCTATCTTATCGGTTATCTTTGTATTGGCCAAGGTAAGGTTATAACGAATATCGGGATTGCCGGGCGCAAGCAACAGCGCGCGCTCATAGTTAAGTATGGCTGGTGCATACTTACCCATCTTGTAATAAGCATTGCCGCGATTATAGTAGAGTTGCGCCGACACACCCTCGGCAACCTCTATGCTGTCGTACATAGCAACAGCATCGGCATATCGTTGTGCATTATAGGCAGCCCCTGCACGCTCGAAGGAGGTTTGAGCCCCGGCGGCAGTAATCATAAAAAGGGCAAATATAAATGAGAATATTCGGGCTTTCATATAGCAGAATTATTTTTCTTTGTTTTAATAATATTTTCCATTTCGCCTATTGCATCGAGTGTTTCTTGATAGAGTTGATCCATCGCATCATCCGATTGCGAGGGTGCATAACGTGCAAATTCGCAACGGTCGAGAACGGCAGTAAAACGTGCCACCAAACTATCGGCTACACCATAACGCAACAACTCACTCTGCACATTGTCGCGCGACAACTCCGACAGAGGCATAGTAAGTTTATCGCACAAATAGCCCCATACGGCACGCAATACCTCTTCGTAGAAATGCGCCTCATCGCGCGCCTTGAGGTAAATACCGGCCTGTTTCAACCTGCGAAGTGCCACCTTATTGGCCTTGCGATGACGGTTGAGGGCAATGTCGGCATTGGCAGCCGCATATTTGCGCAACGCGATGGCTACGACAATAAGCAATACGACAGGTATAATATACCACAACCAATATGCCCACGATGCAACATACGCAACGTGATGTTTGGCCAGATTACCCGAATCGGTCTTGATATGGCGTATATCGGCATTGAGCAGCCGCACATCATCTTTACTATGGAAACTACTTACAGCAGTACCACCGGCATCATCGCCCTTTGACACCTCTACAACGTACTCCGAGGATGCCAAAGTCTTGTAACTCTTGGAGTTGATATCGAAATACGATATTTCGATGGGAGGAATTGTAAATGTTCCGGCATAACGAGGTATAATGGTATATTCAATGACACGCTTACCCGAAACACCTCCTGCACTCGAGCGAATATCGAGATTTACTTGTGGATCATACGCCTCAAACTCCGAGGGGAACTCTACGACAGGATTTTGCATCAACTGCAAGTTACCCTTACCCTGCACGGTAACAGTAAGGGTCAGCGCTTCATTGGCCTTAATGGTGTTAGATGACAACTCGCTTGTGAGTTTGAAATCGCCCACTCCACCGGTAAATGTCGCAGGCTTGTCGGCCGGCAAAGATTTTACATTTACTTTTACCGAGGGAGTTATGACATTTTTACTCACCACATCATATAGAGGCTGACCAAAGAAGTTGATACCTTGCACCTCATAAACCTCTATCTCGCAACTACCACCATTGATTGTTATATCGCCCGTACGTTGAGGGAACAACAACACACGACGCAATGTGGCAGTTTTATAGTTACGGTCTTTGTATCGTTCTATATCCCATTGGTTAGACTCTGGTACGTCCAACTCCTGCGCCGCAAACCCCTCAAAAGATGGCAATGTCACCTTGGTAAAGTTGAGTTGTGGAGCCAATGTATATACCTTAAGTGTTGCCAATATAGCCTCTTGCTCATATACATTGGTACGCGACAGCACCAATCGAGTAAATGTTTCGCTACTGTTACCCGATGCAACTGCAGCACCACGATTGCCACCACGCTCAGCAGCAGCCGATTCATCAGTGGCATCGCCTTCCAGCACCGTGAGTGTCAAAGGCTTTGTCTTGTAAGTCTTTCCATCGACCACAAGAGTAGCAGGCTCAATATTGTGTGTTCCCACCTCATCGGCTCGCAGGGTCACTACAATAGAATTGGTAATGGTGCGCGACACATTTCCATTGATTATATTCACACTTGTACCACGCGAAGAACCACGAAACAGTTCGGTACACCCCTTAAATTGAGGAAGCGACATTTCGCCCTTATCCGTTCCGGTAACAACATACTCCAATCGGAATTGCTGTCCTTGCACCACCTTATTGCGTCCTTTCCATTCAAACGACACTTCGTCTGCCATAGCCACGGCAGTAAACGAAAGGAGCATACATATCAATAATAGACGTTTCATCTTCAGTATAAGTTATTTAGCATTGTTGAGCAATATACAAGAATTACCACTCCTTCTCGACCTTACGGCGTTGTTGTTGTTGCATCAAGTGTTCCTGTACACGTTCTTGTGCATCACGCTCATTCTGTTGCAGTGCATCAAGGATTTGCTGCGCATTCTCCTTATTCATACCACTTTGTGGTTGTTGTTGCTGCTGCTCCTGCTTATCTTGTTCTTTTTGCTCTTGCTGTTGTTGCTGTTGCTGCTGTTCTTGTTATTGCTCCTCCTGCTGTTCTTGCTTATCCTGTTGTTGCTCTTGTTGTTGCTGTTGTTGTTCTTGCAACAACTTTTGCGCCAATCGCAAGTTGTAGCGCGTATCATTATCGGCAGAATTGAGTCGCAACGAGTTCTTATAAGCCTCTATGGCTTGCGCATATTGTTGCTGCTGCATCATCACATTACCCATATTATGTAACGCCTTGGCTTGCAACTCCTTATCATCGGTCATATGCAACGCTTGCTCAAACGACTTACCGGCCTCCTCATATTTCTCTTGACGATACAGCGAGTTGCCGAGGTTATAGGTTGCTATAGCCGACTCGGGATTGGCATCGACAGCACGGCGATACTCCACCTCACTATCTACAAACTTCTCCTTATCATATAGTTTATTTCCACTACGCACGCTGTTACGTTCCTTTTTAGGACTAACCTTGTGAGGCTTGGCATCTTCAGCCGCCTCCTGCTCACTTTGCTCCTGCGCCATAGTTTGCGCTTGTTGCTTGTGATGCTCGGCAAGCGACTGCTTATCTTGCGCCCACACAGGCACGCAAGAGAGCATTGTTATAATGAGTGCTATATATCCGACTTGTTTCATAACTTTCATACCGTTATACCTTATCGCTTGGTGAAAAAATTAATACTGCTGAGCCAACCATACTTACGGTCGAGCAGACAAACATCTATCAACAGAAGGACAAGTGCTATCCAAGCCAACCCGGGGAATTGCTCGTTGTATTCCGAGTAAGTTTTACGCTCAAACTCGGCCGACTTCATAGTACGTACCTCATTGGTAAGGGCTTGCAATGCTCCATTGGTATTGTCGGCACGCACATATACGCCCTCACCGGCCTTGGCAACCTCTTGTGCCATTGCCTCATTGAGTTTGGTTATTACTATCTTACCTTCGTTGTCTTTTATAAAGTTGTTGGTACTTCCCTTAACAGGGATAGGTGCACCCTTGGTAGAGCCTACACCCACAACACTGACTTTTACACCTTTCTGCACAGCAGCCCGAGCAGCCTCTACGGCATCATCTTCGTGGTTCTCACCATCGGTAATCACTATAATAGCCTGTTCGGCCGAACTTTCGGGCGAAAACGAGTTCATAGCCGTCTTGATGGCTCGACCTATAGCAGTACCTTGTGTAGGCACCATCTCGGTATTGATACTATTGAGGAACATTTTGGCCGATACATAGTCGGTGGTAATAGGCAATTGCGTATAGGCATCGCCGGCAAAAACCACCAAACCCACCTTATCGTTTTCAAGGTCATCGACCAACTTCGAGAGCATCATCTTGGCCTTATCGAGGCGCGAAGGGTTGATGTCGCGCGCCAGCATCGAATTGGAGACGTCGAGAGCCACCATAATCTCAACACCTTCGGTCTTTACCGTTTCGAGTTTTGTGCCGAATTGTGGTCGGGCAAGTATAAAAACTATAACCATAAAGGCCAGCGACTGTAGTGTCATCTTTACCCAAGGTCGCCAGCGCGACACATCGGGAGCCAACTCGCCCAGAAATGCCACATTACCAAATGCGGCAAGATTGCGACGACGGCGATGTCGCGCATATAGAAACAGCCCCCACATAACAGGGACTAATATAAGCAAATAGAGGAATAGAGGTTGTGCAAAACGAAACATATTGTTTTTCCTTTCTCAATAACAGTTTTTACTACGGCACATTACGCAAGAGTGTATATCGCAATATTATCTCTATACCCAGCAACAACATAGCGAGTATAGCCCAAGGCATATAAGCCTCCTCGCGACGCGAAAATTGTTGTACCGAGAGTTTTGTTTTCTCCATCTGGTCAATCTCGGCAAACACACTCTTAAGCACATTCTCATCCGTTGCACGGAAATATTGACCGTCGCCTATCGATGCAATCTGACGCAATTTATCTTCATCAATCTCTACAGGCATATTTTGGTAACGGATGCCATAAGGAGTCATAACAGGCGAAGGAGCCATACCTTTAGTTCCCACACCAATGGTGTAAATGCGAATACCATAACTGCGAGCAATCTCGGCAGCCGTAATAGGATCGACAATACCGGCATTGTTTGTTCCGTCGGTAAGCAGAATGATGGTTTTAGACTTGGCAGGCCCATCCTTTATACGATTGACAGCCGTAGCCAATCCATCGCCCACAGCAGTACCATCTACCAACATACCACAATCTACATCCTTCATCAAGTTGAGCAGTACGGTATGGTCGGTAGTCATCGGACACATTGTAAAGCCCTCTCCGGCAAATACCACAAGGCCTATATTATCGTATTCTCGTCCTGCTATAAATTGCGCAGCCACAGCCTTGGCCGCCTCAAGACGATTGGGCGAAAAATCTCGCGATAGCATACTACCCGATATATCGAGTGCCACCATTACATCGACACCTTCGGTCGATGACTTCTGCCAACTATCGGTTGACATTGGTCGAGCCAGCACCACAATAATCGCCGCTATAGCAAGCATACGCATTGCAAAGGCAACGTGACGCAGATATACTTTGTATGATTGAGGCATTTTGTCGAAAGCCTCGGTCGATGAAACATTCATCGAGGCTTGCGCTGTTTTATGCTTGAGTATATACCACACTATGGCCGGAATGAGCAATAGCAGCAGTAACAAACACCAAGGATTATCAAATACCATTTCTTTTCTTCTTTTTATCGCAAGAGGTGCTACTCTTGTTATTTATTATTGTTTTCGTTTTTCTCTTCAGCAGTGTCTGTGTCCGATTCGGCCGTGGGCTGAGGTCGTGTCAACTCAACAAAGTCGAAAGCACGACGCATCACTCGCTCGTTGTCGTCGGGCATAGGACGCATCTTGGCAAACTTTACAAAATCGGCCATCGACAAGATATCGTTGAGGTAATTATTCACCTCGCGCATATCTTGGTTACTCTTGAGTGCGCGAATAATCTCGGCCGAAGTCATCTCCATTGCATTGATGCCGAATCGGCTATCGATATACTCACGCAGGATATCAACCAAGCGAGTGTAATATTGCTTCTCTTGCCCTTGTTGCCACAACTTCGAGTCACGCAACTCCTGCAACTCTTGTATAGCCAACTCGTAAGGAGGTATTTGTTCCTCCACACGCTCTACCTCGGCATTGTGCTTGGGCTTATAGAACTTGCGTATCAATATAATTGCCACGATAACGGCAACAACTACAAGAATAAGCACCCACGCCCAAGTAGGCATAAAGTCCCACAACACGAAGGGGGGATTTACCACCGTTTTGATATCCTTAACGTCGGCCGCTGTAGCCTCGGGCGCAACATCGACAGGCACTATCTTCAGCCCCAAAGACTCGGTACTGAACGTATCCTCGCCCAACACATACTTAAACGGAGGGATGTAATAAAAGCCCGAGTCGAACGATGTTACGAGGACATCTTGCTTAATCTGCAATCGGTCGTTCTTCAATTCTGTGGTATCGGGTTGCGATATCTCCAATACCTCAACGCCTTTGGTCAACTCACCGGGAGCCACAATTTCGGGGAAGATTACTTGTTGGTCGGCATCTTGCGTAAGCGACAGATGTATAAGGGTCTGCTCGCCCATCCACAAGACACTCGAGTCCATCTTCGCTTCAACAACAAGTTGTTGCTGCGCCAACATCGGCAACACCGATGCAAGAATGATACCCCATATTAATATTACTCTTTTTCTCATATACTCCTATTTTTCAACCACGCTGTTTGAAAAGATTCATCAACGCCACGACATAGTCTTGGTCGGTTGCAACCGATGTAATATCGACACCATTTTTACGGCAGGTTTCCAATGCAACGGCTTGTCTTTTCTTCCACCACTCGGCATAAGCAGCCCTTACGGCAGCCGATGAGGTATCGACCCATTGCTCGGTATTACGCTCCACATCGCGCATCTTCATAAATCCCACATCGGGCAATTCCGTTTCGCGCTTGTCATATACCTGCAACGCCACAATGTCGTGACGACGGTTGGCTATAAGCAACGCATCGGAGTAATTGGGTGCAGCAATGAAATCGGATATCAGGAAGGCTGTACAACGACGTTTTATTACATTGGTGGCATACTCGAGAGCCAAACCGAGATTTGTTCCTGTACCCTGCGGCTCAAAACTGATAAGTTCACGAATGATGTACAAGATATGCTTTTTACCCTTCTTGGGAGGGATAAACTTCTCGATACGGTCGGTAAAGAACAACACACCAATCTTATCGTTATTCTGAATAGCCGAGAATGCCAACGTAGCGGCTATCTCGACCATCATATCGCGCTTCATACTACCCACAGCACCAAAATTACGACTTGCCGACATATCGACAAGCAGCATAACGGTCAACTCGCGCTCCTCCTCAAACACCTTGATATAGGGTTTGTTGTGTCGGGCAGTGACGTTCCAATCTATATCGCGCACATCATCACCGTATTGGTATTCTCGCACCTCCGAGAATGCCATACCCCGACCCTTGAAAGCCGAGTGATACTGTCCGGCAAAGATGTTACGCGACAAGCCGCGCGTTTTTATCTCTATATGACGTACTTTTTTGAGCAATTCGCTGTTATCCATACGCTATAAGATTATGGGTATGAACGACCTAATGATTAGGGTACTTCTACTCTATTAAGTATTTCACTGATTATCTCTTCGGCAGTCATATTGTTGGCTTCGGCCTCATAACTCAAGCCGATACGGTGACGCAGCACATCGTGACAAACGGCGCGCACATCCTCGGGAATAACATAACCACGCATCTTCAAGAAAGCGTATGCACGGGCTGCCAACGCAAGGTTGATAGAGGCACGAGGTGAAGCACCGAATGAAATCATATTCTTCAACTCACGCATATTGTACTCCTCGGGGAAACGTGTAGCGAATACTATATCAACAATGTAGCGTTCTATTTTCTCATCGATATATACCTGACGCACTACATTTCGAGCATCAATAATATCGGCAGGAGTAAGCACAGGGCGCACCTCCTCAAAGAGGTTGTCGATGTTGCGACGGATAATCTCCTTCTCCTCCTCTTTCTTGGGATAACCTATAACCACCTTGAGCATAAAACGGTCAACCTGCGCCTCGGGCAATGGATATGTACCCTCTTGCTCGATGGGGTTTTGTGTAGCCATCACGAGGAAGGGATCGTCGAGTTTAAATGTTTTTTCGCCAATGGTCACCTGACGTTCTTGCATCGCCTCGAGCAACGCACTTTGCACCTTGGCAGGCGCACGGTTTATCTCATCGGCCAAGACGAAGTTGGCAAAAACTGGGCCTCGCTTGATTTGGAATTGCTCTTTGGCTTGGCTATATACCATTGTACCCACAACGTCGGCAGGGAGCAAGTCGGGGGTAAACTGTATGCGATTGTACTTGGCATCAATCAACGAAGCAAGCGTTTTGATAGCAAGCGTTTTGGCAAGACCGGGTACACCTTCAAGCAATATATGACCATTTGAAAGCAGACCTATCAACAACGAATCTATCAAGTGTTTTTGTCCCACGATTGTGCGATCCATACCCATAGTTATGGTATTGACAAAGGTACTTTTTGAGGCTATGCGCTCATTGAGTTCTCTGATATCGATTGTATCACTCATATCTATTTGTTTTATTGTTATTATTTGCAGTTTTAAGGTTGTGCAAAGGTAGTTATATATCAAGTGGCTTTTCACACTCTTGTGTTAAAAAAGCGACAATTGTTAATTAAAAAACGTTAAGTGTATAATTCATCTTACCACATCTACCTCTTTGCCTTATCTCTTTTTATTTTATCGGCTATATCGAGAGCCATATTTACAGCCATCGTATCGGTGGCATCAATACCATATTTGTGTGCAGGAGGTATCACCACTACTGTTCCGGCTGCCACATTATCGGGGTTGGAAATGATATTTTTATTCTCCTCATAAATATACACCCAGAACGCCTTATGACCATAATGCCTCAGCGATATATTGGTTAGGAAAACACCACGTTTCACTGTATCGGTAACGACAGGTGCAACGGCAACATCAACCACATCGACATCACCGTTATAAAGGACTGTATCGACGCTATCTTCAACAACAATGGTCGGCACAGTATCTACCAATATATTCGATGAATCGGCTACCATAGGGTGATGCACCACCGGCACTTCAACGTGAGGCACGGCAAATTTATGGTAGAGATACACACCCACACCCAATAAGCCTACCAAAGCAACAGCCACAACAACGCCTATCAACAACCCTTTGCGATAGGCCTTTTTAACGGATTCATCGAAATTATCGACATCCTTTTCCTCCACACGAGCCTCATCAACACACTCGATTGGGGCGTCACTTACTTGCTCCGGCTCTTGCTCGGGCAACTGTTCCGGCAACTGTTCCGGCTGCTCTACCTCGGGCTGCTCGACTTCTTGCTCCGATTGCTCCACCTCGGCTGTTTCCACGACTTCAAGTTGAGGCACATCGACCGACTCTTCCGACAACTCATTGTCTTCTTCTTCAACAACAGCGTCACGCTTAAGTTCGGTTTCATCGAATATTTCGGGGACAACAACAGGGGCTGTTTGAGGTATTTCCTCCTCAACAACCGTAGGCTCGGCATCCTCATCCGTAGCAGGCACTTCGGGTACTTCTACCACATCCTCGGTGTCATCATCCACACTATCGACCTCGATTTCATCGGAGTTTTGAGGCATAACCACACAGGGTGCATCATCGGGTAGAGTCTCTACAACAAAACACGCAAAAGGCTCATTTACAGCCTCACGGACAGCCTTTACGGGCGTAAACGTAAGTTTATAATGCCCGGGAATGGTGTATGGCTCGCCCGTCTGTACATTGACACTGACACGGTCTTCGACCCACACAGGCTTGAATGTGCCGAGCGTATTGATGCGCAACGACTCGCCCGACGACACCACATCGGTCATCGTTGTCATCAACTCACGCAAGAAGTTTTCAGCCTCACGCTTCGAGCATCTCTGTTTATGAGCCAACAACTCAATAAGTTCGGGGAAAGTTATCTTTTGATTCATTATTGCTTCTTATCTTTCAGTCGGTTTTTTATAGCATTATTGGGCTTAAACACCAATACCACCTTGGGAGGGATAAGCATTCGTTTGCCGGTTGTAGGATTGACAGCCACACGCTCCATCTTCTTGCGCGCCTCGAATGTTCCCAACCCTTGTATCATAATAGTGTCCATCTGCGAGCAACGCTCGGTGACTATGTGCGAGAAACCCTCCAACATAGCCTCCACTCTATCGCGACCGAAGCCCAATCGGTGTTGCAACCTTGCCACTAAATCTTTATGTTCCACAGTTAAAAGTTTAATATTTGTTGAGAGTACAAATATACATTTTTTTCGATGAAATGGCGAAAAAGAGCCCCAAAACTTTAACCCTCATAAAAATAGCCGAACCACACAACGGCAGGTTGTACAGTTCGGCTTATATCGAAATAATATTTCACACAAAAAGATACTACATCACATCTTCATCCGGCAACTCTTCCACATCATCACTACGCAAAAGACACATCTCGGCATACTCGTTCCAGTCGGGGTCTTTCTCGGTATATATAGTGAGTGGCAACAGTTCATACGGCATCAGCGCTTCATTCAAGGTATTACCAAAAGCAGGTATATTGCGTGTATAGAAAATCATATTGCGCTCGCCCACGCCGGTATATACACCGGTAAGAATAGCCAATTTATTCTTCTCCATTGCACGACGCAACACAGCCATCACCTCCTCCATCAGTGTAGCAGTGGCTTCATCGGGCATTCCTTTACCATCGGCGTCATATCGCCAAGTAACTTCGGCTCTCTCTTTAAACTTTCCCGAGAGGCGAAATTCCTCAATATCACAACGTCCCGACACAAAGATTGTATCAGTACCCACTTCACTCTCGGCAATAGCCGTAAACCATTCATCGCTCAATTTCATAGTACAAGGTATAAAAAAAGCCTTCACAACCACTTATGGCTGAAGGCTTTTATTTCTTCCAAAAAGGTTAATTACTTCTTAGCGTTTTCGATAGAAGCACTACGGAACTCTTTGAAAAGTTTTGTCAACTCCAAAGAAGCCTTACGAGCGCGCACACCGGCAGCCTTGTTACCTTTTTCTACAACTGCGTTTGCGTTAGTTTCAAACACTGCCCACTCTTTTTTGATTTTCTCAACTAAAGTCTCCATAATTAGTTCTTTTAAATCGTTAATAGTATTGATTATTTTGTTATTATATCCGTTTCAGACACAAAACTGCTGCAAATTTAAGATAAATAATCGAATTTAATAGCAACTTCTTGAAAAATTATACATCAAAACTACGATTTAGTGTTAAAATTTGCAAATAGCCCAACTTAAAACAAACAAAAGCAGAAAAGTGCTATAACACACACGCTTACAACGACTATTTTCCGCCATCCTTCCGTACTTTCAATGCAAGTTGCGTCGAGTTGATGATATTCTGCCATATCACATACGACGCAGGCGCAACCGATGCGATGGGATGCAAATATGTGAGTGCCATCCATATAGCCAACACCGTATTTTTCTGTCCCATTCCTTGCGCTCCTGCCACCTTATCGCCGTATTTGGCTCCTATCTTGCGACCCAAAACGAATTGAGCAACACAACACAGCAACGCCAAGAGTGCCATAGCAATCTCCTTAGGAATATAGTCGGTTGGCTGCTGCATAACAAAATTAACCGAACGCCCCACAACAATAAAGAGCGCAACCACCCACAGATAGAATGAGATACTCTGATGACTGCGAACATACTCTTGCACACGAGGGGCAAAACGCCCCACCATGGCTGCTATAAGCAAAGGCAACAACAACAGGGGTAATACCTGACGGCATATAATAAGACAAGAATCGACAAAAACGAGTTCGGTATTTACACCTATAAACGAGAAGAACAAGGGCGAAAGCAGGGCTACAACTATATTACACAGCAAACTATACCCCACCAGCAACGACAAGTTACCTCCCAGCATAGCCGCAACGACCGGTGCCGAAGTGGCAGTTGGGCAAAACAAGCAAATAAAAGCCCCCTCGGCAACTATAGGATTCCACAGGCACACCAAGCCATACACAACCCACGCAAGCACTATCTGCCCTGCAAGCATCCAACCATACATAGGCGACAGTCGCATAGCACGAAAATCGAGTTTACTATACGAAACAAGCAGCATCAGGAACAACAGATAAGGCGTAAGAAACCCTATACTGTCGGCTATATCGTGAGCCACAACACCCAGCAACATTGCAATGGGCAATGCGTATGTGCGAATTTTCTGCATCATATATTATCTATCCGGCTATAAAGAATGAAAAGAGTGTTCAAAAAACGACTTAAGACAAAAGTCAATATACAGAACAGCCCGAAACATCGTTTCGGGCTGCTGTATAAATATCGACAGTTCGATTATTTCTTCTTACCGTAACGGCTCATAAACTTATCAACACGACCTGCAGTATCCACGAGTTTTTGTTTACCTGTGTAGAAGGGGTGCGATGAACTTGTGATTTCAAGTTTTACCAATGGGTAAGTTTCACCGTTTACCTCGATGGTTTCTTTAGTAGCGATTGTGCTACGGCTGATGAAAATTTCCTCGTTCGACATATCTTTGAAGACAACGGGACGATAATTTTCGGGATGTATTCCTTTTTTCATTGTTCTAATTGATTAATAGTTATACATTTAACCACGTTGGTAAAGCGTGATACTTTGTAATGGCTTGCAAATGTAGCAACATTTTACGAACCACGCAAATTTTTTGAGGGTTAAAAACAAAAAATCTTTTAAACGGAGGCACTTAACAAGGAGATATAGGAACAACCGGCAACAATAGAAAGAATTTAAAGCAAAAGTGTATCATTTCTCAATCAAAGAGCATAAAGCACTATGAATCAGTGTATAAAAAAATTGATTGTCTCACGACAACCAATCTTCGTTAACCTTAATCTTAATCTAATACTATGAAAAACACTCGACAAAGTTACGAATAAATGTTATACAACACAAAAAAATCGCATCAATATTTGACATTTTTAATTTATTTAACAATATCGATTTATTTTTATCACGAGTAACCAAGTAGGAATTACAAATTATAACCTACCACTTTCAATTTTGCAATAAGTGCGCCAATATATGCAGATGAGCAACAATATCGACAACAACGGAACAACATTATATCACACCCTTATATACATTATTAATAAGTAAGCGCACGCTAAATTATATTATATCGGAATTATTTTTTACCTTTGTCCTTGTATATTGGTATATTGTGAGAATGAGTTAAACGGCCATTGCAAAACAACCAATAAAACCGTGCCTCGGCACACATTATATATATGTATAATAAAACAAAATATTAACCGATAAACTAAAAAAAGCAAATGGGAAAAGTTCTTATCATTGGTGCCGGTGGTGTGGGTACAGTTGTGGCTCACAAAGTTGCACAAAATCCCGACGTGTTTACCGAAGTAGTATTGGCAAGCCGCACTCAATCGAAATGCGATGCTATAGCCAAGGCTATAGGTGATCCTCGAATTAAGACCGATCGTGTAGATGCCGACAATGTTGACGACTTGGTACGCTTGTTTAACACTCATCGTCCCGACATCGTTATTAACGTGGCTCTCCCCTATCAAGACCTCACTATTATGGAGGCTTGCTTGAAGTGTGGCGTAAACTATCTTGACACAGCCAACTACGAGCCTTTGGATGAGGCTAAATATGAATACAAATGGCAATGGGCATATCGCGAGCGTTTCAAAGAGGCCGGTCTTACAGCCATACTCGGTTGTGGTTTTGACCCGGGCGTATCGGGCGTATTCACTGCATACGCTGCCAAGCACCACTTTGGCGAAATGCACTACCTTGACATCGTTGACTGCAATGCCGGCGATCACCACAAGGCTTTTGCTACCAACTTCAACCCCGAAATCAATATTCGCGAGGTGACTCAAAAGGGTAAATACTATGAGAACGGCGAATGGATAATGACCGAGCCTCACGAAATTCACAAACCCTTGACCTACCCCAACATCGGCCCTCGTGAGTCATACCTTATCTATCACGAAGAGTTGGAGTCGTTGGTTATCAACTATCCCACTATCAAGCGTGCTCGTTTCTGGATGACCTTTGGTCAAGAGTACCTCACTCACTTGCGCGTTATCCAAAACATCGGTATGGCAAGCATTGAGCCTATTATGTATAACGGTGTTGAGATTGTTCCTATTCAATTCCTCAAAGCCGTATTGCCTAACCCGGGTGAACTTGGCGAAAACTACACAGGCGAAACATCTATCGGCTGTCGCATCAGTGGTATAGACAAGGAGGGCAAACCTCTCACATATTATATATATAACAACTGTAGCCACGAGGCTGCCTACAAGGAAGTGGGCGCACAAGGCGTAAGTTACACTACAGGTGTGCCTGCTATGATAGGTGCTATGATGTTCCTCAAAGGCGAATGGCGCAAGCCCGGTGTTTACAATGTTGAGGAGTTCAACCCCGATCCCTTTATGGAGCAACTCAGCAAACAAGGATTGCCTTGGCACGAAGTTTTCAACGGCGACCTCGAGTTGTAAAATCGAAATATCCCGATACAAAAAACTGCGCTTAAATTATTTAGGCGCAGTTTTTTTGTGTATATCTGTCAACTTTATCGGGGTCTATATTCTCTTACTCACACCGGCATCGACAATCACATCGGGAGCGTGACTGCTACGGATGCGCCACTCTTGGGGATACAGGTTATTGGCTCGTGAGCCTAAATTCTTCACCCAACCTATGGCAAAGCCCTTATATGCAAGTACGACATAACCTTGTGGTGCATCGGAAGGCAGCACAACGGCCTCACGCCTCAAGTATGCAAGAGCCACATCGAGCGACACCTCGCAAAGGGGAAAACGCGTGGTATTGAGTTGCGTTGACATAGCCAAGGCGTGGGTAGGAATAAAATCGCGACCCTTGAGCGATGCCACAGGCAGTGCTATGTGCAATACATCAAAATCGCGCTGAATGGCCTGCATATCGGCGATATACTCCTGAGGATAAGCCACAACCGAGGTTTCGCCGGCAACCAACTGCATAGGCGCATCTGGCGCTATCCATTCTTCTATATCACGATTAACTTTCATCTTGGGCGATTGCGTGCTACCTTTCTTTTTCTTCTCTCGCACCGTAGGAGCCACGCCACAACTATCATCGGCCTCTCCGGGCTTACGCAAAAGTGCCATAAACAACCCTTCGCCTTGTGTGCGATGTGGCATAAAACGATACACAGCACTGCCACCCGACAACGCTCCTGTTATACCCCAATCGGCATCAATCTCTACGCGCAAAGGCTCGGCATTATAGTTATCGACGAGGTACTGCACCATATTTTCGTTTTCTTCCAGATTATAGGTACAGGTACTGTATATCAACAAGCCCCCGGGACGCAAGGCACTCCACACATCATCGAGTATCGACTCCTGACGTCGGGCGCAGTGCGACACATTACTTAACGACCACTCATCGACAGCCTGTTCATCCTTACGGAACATACCCTCACCCGAGCAAGGTACATCGGCAGCCACTACGTCGAAATAGTTGTGCCATCGGCCCCAATCGGCAGGCGTATTATTGGTTACAACCGAATAGGGGCTGCCCCATTTTGTTATATTCTCTGCCAAAATCTGCGCACGTTGTCGCACAACCTCGTTACTAACCACAAGGCTGCCTTGCGGCAACATCGACAAGGCGTGTGTTGACTTTCCTCCCGGGGCTGCACACAGGTCGAGGTAACGTACAGGTGCATCGATATACTGCTTTATCGCAGCACCCAGAAACATCGATGCAGCCTCTTGCACATAATATGCTCCGGCGTGAAACAGTGGATCGAATGTAAAAGTAGGACGTTGCGAGAGATAATAACCTACCCCACCCGACCACAATACAGGTCGCGCATCGGTGGGAGGCTGTACACCTTTTGCATTGTTGATGCGAATACTGACAGGCTGCTCGGCATACATAAGAGCCTGTGCAAAGTCCTCATAATCACCTTGCAACAGTTGTTGCATCCGTTCAACAAATGGCTGTGGCAGATTCATAGCATTAATACCAATCTAAATTATCGTAGGCGTGACTTTGCTTATCGTACTTGAGGTCTTTCAAGAGCGACGATTTAACAGCAATATGGAAGTTGTACGACTTGTAAGGGCCTACAGGCACAAAACTTGCCGACATAGTAAAGCAGTGCAAGTCGCGCGATATTGTACAGTTCATATAAGCGAGTTTCTTGGCATCAAAGTCGTAACTTGCCGAGAAATTAAACGACCAAGCCTTTGTAAATTTAAGACTTCCGGACAGACTTAAGTTTTGCACAAATCGCCCATCATACTCCATCTTCTGCTTATTGAACTTACCATATGCATAACTTACCGAGTAATTGATTGTAAGGCTCCAAGGCACTTTCCAGCGATAATATCCGTCGCTATCATACTCATCATTATTATTCTTATCGCCACCCGAGCGACGGCGTTGCGTGCGCTCTTCATCGGCAGCGGCACTGTTGGCCAACGGGTCATCGCTGTCCGACACCTCGCCTTCGGCATCAGGCTTGTCTCGTTTCTCTTTTTTCTTGAATGTATCGTTATTGAGCGTATATGAGAACGATGTTCCGGCACTCGACAGTCGTGCCCAGCCCTTACCGGCTTGCGAACGCAACACATCGACACGCACAGGATTACCTGCCGAGTTGAGTTGATAGCAATAGGGGTCCCAAGTTGTACGCAAGTTCAAGTTCAAGCCCTTGGCAAGTTTTATAAGCACATTGACATTGATATTACTCCAACGCAACGAGTCGGCAGCAAGGTTATAACTTGTTCCTACCGTTAAGTTTTCGATAAGTGATATTTTCTTTACGCCGGTCGAGTCGGCACTGCTCTTCACCTTCATCTCAAGGTTGTTGGCAAACGAGAGGTTTATCACGCCCCTCTCACCCTTGGGCGACGTGCCGAATATACCATTTTGGAACGGCGAATATATTTGCTCGACATACTGTCCTTGCTGATTGGTGTAACGCAACATTTCGTACGCGCCCCACATCGGGTCGCTAAAGTCGGGTGCATAGGTAAATGATACCGAAGGAGTAAGAACGTGACGTATCTGCTTAACGGCATCGCCGAGGAACTTCATAGGCGTATAGAAACCATACAATTTGGTTTGCAATGTCACACCCACATTGAAGTCAAAGACGTTATAGAAACCATTGACCGTATCATTAACAACAGCCGAGGCCTGAGGGTCCCAATCGCGCATTACTTTACTGAAATACATACGGTCGGTAAGATTTACCGATGCCGTCATATTCAGGTACTTAAACAGCGAGAATGTAGCCGATATAGGCACATTGTGGCTGATACCGTTGCGCCAGTCTTTCAGCAGATTTTTCTTGAAAATCTCATCCTGCTTGGCCGTAATAGAGTTTTGGAAACGTCCACTATACGACAATTGTATCTTCTCATACCATCGTTCGGGCCCCGATGCATTCTTACGCTTAAAGGGTCGCAATTGACTCAACGAAATCGTAAGTGAAGGCAACGAAACGTTAAGCGTAGAGTCTTGTGTACGCTGAGTAACGTTGGCTGTAGCCGAGATGCTCAACGGTGCATTAGGTACACGATAAGTATAGTTTATAGAAGAACTTGAGGTCGATTGTGTAAACTGATTGGGGTTGTAGTACGACCCTACGTTATTGCGCGTATAACCACTTGTGGCAAAGTTAACACTTGCCGAGAAGGTCGAATTGGTACTCGACTTGGGGTCTTGTGTATGAGTCCAAGCCACGCGAAAGTTGTTTTGCTTTGAATAGTCGGGCATTCCCTTATCGCCGGTTACCGTATTGATAAAACTGATATCGATACTACCCGAGAACTTGTAACGCTTGACATAGGCCGAGCGTGCCTTCACACCCCACGAGCCTTTGGTATAAATCTCTCCCGTAAGTGCCAAATCGACATAATCGTTGATGGCAAAATAGTATCCACCATCGCGAATGTAAAAGCCTCGATTCATCTCCTCGCCAAAGGTAGGGAAGATTATACCCGAAGAGTACTTCTTGGAGAAGGGGAAGAAGCCAAACGGCACAGCCAACGGCAGTGGAACATCTTCAAGCACCATATATGCAGGGCCTGCCACCACATTCTTTTTAGGACGCACCTTGGCTTTTGTCAGTTGCAGATAGAAGTGAGGATGCTCGTGATTGTCGCAAGTGGTATATCGGCCATTCTCCATATAGAGGATATCATCCTCAGTCTTTTTGGTGCGACCACCCGTCAGATATCCCTCGCCTTGCTCGGTTATAACGTTGGTGATATAACCTCGCTTGGTCTTGAAGTTATAACTCATCGACTCCGACTCATATTCGCCGTCTTTGTCTTTATAGATAGGATTACCCACAACCTCGCCCACACTATCAGGACGACCTACGGCATACACCGTACTGTTGTCGAGGTTAAGTTCTATCTGATCGGCATCGAGTTGTATATCTTGGTAATTCACCACACTCGCACCATACAGGTAGGCTTTATTGCCGGCTTCAAACACAAGAGAGTCCTTTGCCGAGAAATCTACCACAGCATCGAGCGACGACTTTGTCTTGGCTTTATCCTGCGCCACTTGTGCCGAATCATTGAGCAGCGAATCGACCGAAACCGAGGGCAACGAATCGTTGTATATCACCGTTGTAGAATCGCTTAGGGAATCTTGCAAGAGCGATTCGACCGTAGTTTTTGCCATAGCACCCACAGAGTCGGCAACGTGTTTGCTCCTCTCGCTCAACACCGAGCGTGCTTGGTGCGACTTGCCCGAGAGAGGCGCAACAGTATCGTTGGGTTGCTCCATAGCCACACCTTGATTATTACCATACAACGGATGCGCCACGCTACAAAGCGAGGCAACCGAGAGTATGATTGCAACCAAGAATATATACAGGCCTTTCGGTGTCATTACGCGTGATATATATACAACAAGGTGCAAAGTTACACTTTTTCTGCGATATATCAGCGATTAAAGAGGCTTTAATATAAATTAGGAATCAACGAGAAAGCCACAAAATAAGAGTCGGAGATTATACAAGTCAAGGCAATGACAACTCAGCACCACCAAAGAGAGCGGCCAATTCATCGAAACGGCGCAAATTGTCATCCCCGAAACGCGCCACACCTGCTCGCACTTGCTCAAACGAACGCACCACATCGGGTCGTGACTTGGAGAAGAAGTTATCGGCATAGCATATCAGTTTCTCCTCGAGCGACAGGGGCAACATATCACGTCGTGGGAGAGGCAGATTTTGAGCCTCGATATCGGCCACCGTAAGCCCCACTCCTATGTGACGCTCGCACACAAGGGCGTGAGTATCAAGCCCTTCGGCTCGCAACAAATCGGCACCAATAATACCGTGACAAATGTAGTGAGCATCGCCATTACAGAGTATCGACGGAGCGTGAGTACGAAACACACCTATATCGTGCAACATAGCCGCTTCGTAAAGAAATTGCTTGTCGATAGCCAAGTTGCGACAAGCATCGGCTATGGCAACAGCGCGACGCGCCACACACTTGCTGTGCTGCCACACGAGGCGCGCGAGAGGAGTATCGGGCCGGTAATATTTATAAAATATTGTTGCTATGTCAATCATAAAACAGGATAAAATGAGGGTGCGTCAGTTTATGACACACCCTCGTAGGTTATGTTTCGACAATATTATTCGAGAATATCGTTCCAGCCAAATATATCTTCAGTCTCACCCTTACGGATAGCGCAGAGGAGATCGTAAAGTTTACGGCAGCAAGGACCTACCGAACCGTCGGTAGTATAAGTATAACTTACGCCACGAACGGGGTCGTCGATTTGCGAGATGGGGCTGATAACAGCAGCAGTACCACAAGCAGCAGCCTCTTCGAATGTTGACAACTCATCTTCGGGGATAGGACGACATTCGACCTTCATACCCAAGTGCTCGGCAAGTGCTTGCAAACATTTGTTGGTGATAGAAGGAAGAATTGAATCGCTCTTAGGAGTGATATAAGTATTATCGCGAATACCGAAGAAGTTGGCAGCACCACACTCGTCAATGTATTTTTTCTCTTTGGCATCGAGGTAGATAGGATTTGAATAACCTTTTTCGTGAGCCAATACAGTAGAAGAAAGACTCGCTGCGTAGTTACCACCTACTTTGTAACGACCTGTACCAAGGGGAGCCGCACGGTTATATTCACGAACGATGAGCATCTTGGTAGGCTTAATACCCTCTTTGAAGTACGGGCCTACGGGGGTTACAAAAACGATGAGTGTATATTCTTGAGCAGGTTTCACACCTACTTGTGCCGAAGAACCGATGATAAGAGGACGGATATACAAAGAAGCATCGCTCTCATAGGGAGGCACAAAACGCTCATTTTTCTTAACAGCCAAACGAACAGCATCCATATACAATTCGATAGGCATCTCGGGCATTAGAACACCACGGCAAGATGTTTGCATACGCTCTGCTCCGGCACGAAGACGGAAGATACGGATTTTACCATCTTTACCACGGAAGGCTTTCATACCTTCAAAACACTCTTGACCGTAGTGGAGGCATGTAGCCGCCATATGCAAGTCAATAGTTTTTTTGTCTGTCACTGTGAGTTCGCCCCACTTACCGTCTTTGTAAGTACAGCGTACGTTATAGTCGGTGTCGATATATCCGAAACCAAGACTATTCCAATCAAGATTTGCGAGTTCCATAATATTTTTTTAAGTTTAGGTTTACAAAGATACATTTTTTTTGAGTACGCAAAACAATTTATTGACAAATATTGTTTAAAAACTTTTTTATCAATTATATTTTGCTGTAACGCAATGATTTTCAGAAAGGATATTTGCGTTTGGGATTTTTAGGAAACCATCCTTTACGCACTCTCTCTTGCTGTTCGAACAACTCTTTGATAGTCCAGAACGAGGAGAACGAAAATACACCGAGCAACGTCGAGAAAAATATACTATCGACCAACAGCGATGCTACAACGCCTCCGATGCCCAGCAACAGGAAGACCCACCAGCAACCTGTTCCCCAATGATAATGCGCCTTGATTACCAATGGATGAAACATACCGATGATAAGGAACGTACATATTCCTATAACCAAGCCCATCAGGTTATGACTTTCAAGAAAATCCAACATATATACACGTTTTATTGAGTACAAAATTCATCTTGCGAAGGTAGTTATTAGCACGCGCATAACAAAGTTTTCGGTCACAATTTTTTTAAGCCACAAAAAAACATTACTTTTGTTATTCAAACACACCGACCTATGGAAGAACTCAAGAAACTATACACCCAATATTACGGCGTACAGCCTACTATGGTAAAGCCCCTTACTCAAGCAGGCTCGGCACGACGCTACTATCGCATTCAAGCCGGAGGCACCTCACTGGTGGGCGTAATTGGCGAATCAATCGAAGAAAACAGAGCCTTTATTGCCCTATCGGGACATCTGGCCGACTCGGGCATTCCCGTGCCACGAGTGGTGGCTGTGAGTGATGATGAGTTGCGTTACCTACAGACCGACTTGGGCGACTTATCACTATACGACACACTGTCGCAGTGTCGCAAAAGTGGTGTATGGGATGAGTCGGCTTACAACCTATTGGCTGCCACAATGCACACATTGGCTCGCACACAGGTCGATGGAGATTGTGGATTGGACTATTCGGTATGCTACCCTACACCGAGTTTCGACCTACGCAGTATTATGTACGACCTGAATTACTTTAAATACTGCTTCCTGAAGGCTACCGGAACAGCCTTTCACGAGGAGCGTCTGCAAGATGACTTTGAGCGAATGGCTGCCGACTTATTGACTGCCGAGCCTACAGGATTTATGTATCGCGATTTTCAGAGTCGCAACATTATGATAGCCGACGGGAAGCCCCATTTCATCGATTTTCAAGGAGGCCGACACGGTGCTGTTCATTATGACGTTGCATCGTTTTTGTGGCAGGCGCGCGCTCAATATCCGGCCTCGCTACGCGAGAAACTGATAGGCGAATACCTTGATGCCTTGCGCTGCTATTACCCTTGCATCGACAACCTACAATTCCGACAAGAACTCAACCTATTTATCCTATTTCGCACCATACAAGTACTTGGCGCATACGGATTTAGAGGCTATTTCGAGCGTAAAGATATATTTTTACAAAGCATTAATCAGGCAGTTGACAACCTTCGAGAACTGCTCGACATCGGCGTTGCTGCTCCTTACCCTCACTTGCAATCGACACTGCAAGCGATATGCAATATGCCTTGCTATAAGGCAAGCGAGCCACGCACAACACTGCGCGTGACTGTATATAGTTTTTCGTACAAAAAGTCCATTCCATCGGATAATTCGGGCAACGGTGGTGGCTTCGTTTTCGACTGTCGAGCCGTACACAACCCGGGACGCTACGATGAATACAAGAGCCTTACGGGAATGGATACTCCGGTAATAGAATTCCTTGAGAAAGATGGCGAGATACTCACCTTCCTCGACCACGCATACGCCTTGGTAGATGCATCGGTAGAGCGTTATCTGCGTCGTGGTTTTACATCACTGCAAGTATCGTTTGGCTGTACGGGAGGACAACATCGCTCGGTATATTCGGCACAGGCTATGGCCGAGCATCTGCACCGGAAATATAATATAGAGGTATTGCTCATTCATCGCGAAAGAGCCGTCACACAACTTTTCACCCCACAATAACGATATGAAAGCAATGATATTCGCGGCAGGATTGGGAACTCGCCTGCGCCCTCTTACCGATACTATGCCCAAAGCCCTTGTCCCCGTTGCCGGACAACCTTTGTTACATCACCTGCTTGTCAAGTTGCAACAATCGGGTTGCAACTACGCTGTTGTCAATGTACACCACCACGCCGAGCAAATAAAAGAGTATATTGCCACGCACGATTACGGGATGAAAATAGATATTTCCGACGAAAGCGATATGCTACTCGACACCGGTGGAGGGCTGCGCAAGGCTGCTGCATTGCTCGCCGGCAACGAGCCTGTATTGATACACAACGTCGATATATTATCGAATATCGATTTCAGCAAACTGCTGGCCTCGCACACCCCCGACCGATTGGCTACAGTCGTGGTAAGCAACCGAGAAACAAGCCGATACCTGCTGTTTGACAACGAGAATAACCTGCAAGGGTGGAATAACATCAAAACAGGCGAAGTAAAGCCTCACGAACTCGACACCACCCCATTGCACCGAGCGGCATTTGCCGGCATACACGTTGTGTCGCCTCGCATCTTTGAGTTGATGCAAGCCTACCCCGACAAGTTTTCAATCATCGATTTTTATCTGCAAGCAATGAGCAGCAATCGCATAGCCGGTTACACCCCCGACAACTTTACGATGCTCGACGTTGGCAAGATAGACACGCTGACCGTGGCCGAATCTTTTATAAAAGGCATTTGAGCAAAGTAGCAACCTGTCGCGAAACAGAGCATTGTCGCGATATTTGAGCATCAAGCACCTCAACATTTATTCTCACAACAAGCCACACCCACCTCTATCTCGAGCGTGGCGTGCGTGATGGCGTGTTGGGCAAGACGGCTTTTAACAGCCTCCTTCACCACCTCCATTTGCGCCATCTCATCTATGACAATGTGCGCTGTAAGTGCGTTTTGTGTGGTACTCATTGCCCAAATGTGCAGATGATGCACACCCAAGACTCCGGGTGTTGAAGTTATCACACCCGTAATACTATCGACATCAATACCCTCGGGGACACCATCGAGCGAGAGTCGCAGGCTGTCGGCAAGCAATCGCCAAGTAGAAACCAATATCACAACAGCAATGACAAGACTTATAATAGGATCGACTATAGTTATACCCCACACCATAATAACCACACCCGATAGCAATACGCCCACCGACACCAACGTATCGGCTACCATATGCAAGAAAGCGCCACGCATATTCAAGTCACCCTTGCGCTTCGACATAAGCATATAGGCCGTAATACCATTTACCACAATACCCAATGCAGCAGTCCACGACACAGCCTCGCCATTAACATCGGCAGGGGCTTGCAACTTGCGCACAGCCTCCACCACAATAGCACCGACAGCCACCAATAGAATAATAGCATTGAGCAACGAAACAAGAATTGTACTCTTTCGATAGCCGTAGGTGTAGCGTTTGGTGGCAGGGATACGAGCCAATCTATAAGCCAAGAAAGCCATTATAAGACTGAACACGTCGCCCAGATTATGACCGGCATCACCCAACAAGCCCAATGAGCCATACATCCAGCCCATTACCAACTCTACCACAACAAACAGCAAATTAAGGACAATACCCACCATCAGTATCTGTCCCGACTGCTCCGACTCTACTTCATAGTGGTGATGATGGTGATGATGATGCTCCGACATAATGTTTAGATTTTGTTATATTTCATTGCTTTTACTAACAATTTATGCCAAAAAGACAGCCATAATGTTAATTTTGACAGTTCGATGCGTTAATTTTGTCAGCATTTTTACAAATTTCTGCCATTGGCACATAAATTGAAATATTTACAGTGAAGCGCACAGCAAACACTGCATTGCTTATGCGCAAAGATAATAGTAATTATTAAAACAAAAAAGGAGATTAAAAGATGAAAACAACAAGAAATTTCAATACCGTATTTGATGCACTTTACAGTATGTTGGACAACGACGCTTGGACATACCGTTCAAATGGCAATGCCATTCCCGCAATCAATATTACCGAGGTCGAATCACAATACGAAATGGAATTTGCCGTACCGGGTATGACAAAAGAGGACTTCAAAATACAACTCGATACCGAGAACAACTTGGTTGTAAGTATGGAGAAAGCCCCCAAATCGACACCCGAAAAACGTTATCTGCGCCAAGGATTTCGCGCATCGGCATTCCGTCAAAGCATTGTGCTACCCGATGACGTCAATCGCGAAGGCATCAGCGCACGCGTCGAGAACGGCATCCTATACATCGTGTTACCCAAACTCGCACCCGAGGTTGTAAAACCCGAAGTACGCACCATAGGCATAGCATAAGGAGTTGAGCGTTGAGGGTAGAGAGTTGAGAGATAGAAACCTCGACTCACACACGCCCTCCCTCCTCACACTATTTGGCAGCCACCTTATTTCCACGAAACAACAAAAAACACCATAATAATCATTCTATAAATCAAGCAGATATAAATTTAAGATTTTTCAAACAAGACGGCAGGTGGTATGCCGATGTACCCAACCACACGTTGGAAGAGAACGAGATGGTAGCAGGAAGCGATGACTTGTTGGAACTATTGTCCGAAGGCAAGAAAAGCATATCACTGACACTCACTACCGAGCAATGCAACGAGGCATTAATAGAACTCACTATGTGCGAACACGACAGTTGTGGAGCAACATACAAGTTGAATGAGCCTTACGGAGAGATAACCCGTATATGGATATGCAATGTAACACACGACGTATTAGGTGAACATCCCCACAAAATATGGATATGCAGTTATAAATAATAACTACGCACTCATACATAGATATTCTATTTAGTTTGGTTTGTTTGTATTTTTTCAGCAAGAGGGCGGCATCTCGCGATGAGAAGCCGCCCTCGACAATTATATAAGATTGTCAAAATTTTCGCCTTTATAACCTATAAATAAAAACCTCTCCTATTTTATGTACTAATTTGACCAATAAGTCAATAAGCCCCTATTTTTGACCTCAATGCATAAAAAAAGCCCGACATTACTGTCGGGCTTTTTGAGCCTCTTGTCGGATTCGAACCAACGACCCCGAGATTACAAATCACGTGCTCTGGCCAACTGAGCTAAAGAGGCATAAGGGTAAGCTTACCACATCGCACCGCTACGACCTACTACCCTTGCTACGGTCAAGTCCTGGGGGAATTCACAGGGAGCTGGTCGTGTAGGACTTACCCGAGCGCAAAGGTACTACTTTTTTTGTTCTCTGCAAGGTTTTTTCGATAAAATATTGCGAATATTTTTCCACCACCAGCATAACCCACTGTTTATAAAACGCTTGTGACGTTATTTTTTCTTGCATTATTTACACTTTGCTACGACGCCACTCGCCCTTCTTAAAGAATAGAATCGCACATATCAATATTATGGCCCAATAGATATACTCTACCGACCAGCATACTGCAACATCGGCTCGCAAATAGAAGATAATTATGTATATGGCGGCTGCATAGAATATTGTTGCCACAATCTCAATACCCAATGCAAAGCGTGTATTGCCCGTACCCGATACTGCGTGAAACAAAATACAGGCCGGAATAGCCACAAAGTTGAAACCCAACATAACATATACCGATGCCACAGAGCCCGACAGCAGTACCTCATTGTCGGTAAATATACGCATAAATGTTTGTGGCATAAAGGCTATAAGAATGGCCATAGGCACAATGACGGCATATCCCATATTGACTGTTCGCTTCAATATAAGTGTAACATCATTCATACGCGATGCGCCCATTGCATTGCTCACCAATGTGGCTGCCGTCGAGGCAAAGGCAATGATAGGCATAAATATCAACGATGAGCCACTGCGCACAATGTTGGTAATAGCGAGTTGCTCCTCGCCCAGATGCTCTATCGCCAAGAAAAAGACAAACCACACAGCGTGAGTAAGGAAGTTCTGTATCATTGTCCACACCGACAGGTCGAGGATACCCTTTATTATATGAGGCGAGAATGTGATCTTTGAGGCAAATCCGTAACGCGATAAATCGACTTTACGCCACGCATACACTACAAAATGCAGCATTGCCAATGCCTCGGCCAAAACCGAGCCAATGGCTGCACCCGATATACCCATAGCCGGCGCACCGAAAGCACCAAATACGAAGATATAGTTGAGCACCACATTGGCAAGTGTGAGAATGATAGAGTTCCACACCAGCACCTGTGTGCGCGTTATACCCACAAAGAATGCACGACACATCACATTGACAGCCGAGAACAGCAGTCCCCAGATACGCCAATCGAGATAGTCGATACAGGCATCGTAGATGCGCGACGACGATACGATAGATGCAAGCAAGCGAGGCGACAGCCACATCGACAACAAGATGAGTGCTACGGCTATACACATAAGGAATATACACCCTTGTATCACTATTTCGGCTATTTTCTTATAATTACCCTCGCCATTGCGACGCCCTATAAGAATCTGCGCGCCAACGCTGAACCCAAAAACAGCCATATATATAGTAAGGTAATACACCGATACCAATGCAGTAGCACCCAACTCAATTTCACCAACACGACCCATATAGGCCGTATCGGTAACATTGATAAGTGTCTGCATAACAAGACTGATAAGAATCGGATAGGCTACTTGCCAAATGTCGCTATACTTATACATAATTAATAAACAAAAACAGGCTCAACTCTTACAGTGCAAGAGATGAGCCACGTTGTATGTGAACAGATTATATTAGTTTATTGGTAGCCGTATCGGGGAATACAACTCGAGGAGTGAATGTGCGAGCCTCCTCGGCATCCATCCAAGCATAAGCCATTATGATAACGATATCGCCGGGTTGTACCAGACGTGCGGCCGCACCATTCAGGCACACAACACCCGAGCCTCGCTCACCACGAATAACATACGTTTCAAAACGAGAGCCATTATTATTGTCAACAATAGCAACCTTCTCATTGGCTATAATGCCGGCAGCATCCATCAGGTCTTCATCAATGGTGATACTGCCAATATAGTCGAGGTTGGCCTGCGTTACGGTTACCCTGTGTATCTTCGATTTTAAAACTTCTATATACATTGCGTTATATGTGTATTTTTACACCATCGTTCAGGGACGACAGTATGTTATATTATCAATCAATCGCACCTCGCCATTGTACACTGTAATACAGCCCACGATGTATGAACTATCTTGCCAATTCTCAACGGGCAACAGCGTATTGCCATCAACAATTTCGTAGTACTCCACACGCATCTCGGGCACTGTATTGATTGTATCAACGACATATCGAATAGTCTCTTCGACAGTGTGCGACTCGGCAAAGGTACGACTTTTAAATAAAGTTTCGGCTATTCGAGGAGCATTTCTTCGTTGTTCGGGAGTAAGTCGGGTATTTCGACTGCTCAATGCCAAGCCATCGGCTTCGCGCACAATAGGGCAAGCAATAATATCGATATCGAACTGCAATTGTGCAGCCATAGTGCGTATAACGGCAATTTGTTGAAAGTCCTTCTCCCCGAAATAGGCACGATGAGGCGACACCATAGCAAAAAGTTTGCTCACGATTTGTGCCACGCCATTGAAGTGTCCGGGACGGAAGCGACCCTCCATCACCTCGGCAACCGTACCCAACTCAAACACACGCGTATCGGGCTCGGGGTAAACCTCCTCGACCGAAGGCGTAAAGACGTATGTACAGCCGGCCTTCTCGAGCATTGCACAATCCTCCTCGGGAGTACGAGGGTACAACTCAAGGTCGCGCTTGTCATTGAATTGAGTAGGATTAACAAATACACTCACCACCGTAACATCATTCTCGGCCACACAACGCTCAACAAGCGATATATGTCCCGAATGTAAAGCACCCATAGTAGGAACAAGTCCCACGCTTTTACCACTGCAACGAGCAGCATCTACAACCTCGCGCAACGCAGCAACTGTAGTTATTCTTTCCATAACTCAACATTGTTTAAAACCGATGCAAAGGAAATAAATAAACCACAAACAACGAAACATAACGGCAACAAAATTTAATTTTTGTAGCAGAAAAATAGGTTAGAGAGCGATAAAATTAAAAAAAACAACTTTTTTCGATGTTAACACCACTAAAATTTGGATGATTAAGCGATTTTTTTTATTATCTTTGCATCGGTAAAGTATATACAAGCACAACCACAACGAGAATTTATCAAGAAAAGAGTTATGAGTAAAACTAAAGTCTTATTTATCGCCCAAGAGATGACACCTTATATGCCCGAGAACGAACTTGCAAAAACTTGTCGCGAGTTACCCCAAGGCATCCAAGAAAGAGGTCACGAGATACGCGTTTTCACGCCCAAATACGGCAATATCAATGAGCGACGCAATCAACTGCACGAGGTAAAACGCCTCTCGGGTATGAATTTGATTATAGATGATACCGACCACCCCCTTATCATTAAGGTGGCATCGATACAGTCGGCTCGTATGCAGGTGTACTTTACCGACAACGACGATTACTTTCAAGGTCACATCGGCGAAATGCAAGATGAGGCCAATCGCGAGGACAACGACGAGCGCAGCATCTTCTTTGTACGCAGTGTTATAGAAACGGTAAAGAACTTCCGTTGGGAACCCGAGATAGTACACTGTCACGGATGGTTGTCATCGCTCGCTCCCATATACATCAAGAAGTCATATACCGATGATCCTTGCTTCCGTAACTCAAAAGTTGTCATATCGCTTTACGAAAATGATTTCACACGTCCGTTTGATGCTCGCTTTGCCGAAAAGATACTTTTCCGCAACATCGAGCCTTCGGATATCCCCTTTGCCTCGGGCGAAACAATCGACTACAAGACCCTATGCAAGTTTGCCATCGACTATGCCGATGGCGTAGCAATGGGTAGCGAGAACATCGACCCCGAACTTATAAAATATGCCAAAGAAAAAGGCAAATTGTTCCTCCCCTACCAGCCCGAAGAGACTCGCGCCGAGGCTTTCGAGCAATTCTACGAATTAGTTTGGAACAATAACAATTAACATTGAACGCCGAAATGAAGTTTTTGAAATACCTGACAGCACTATGCTGTTGCATTGTGCTATTGTCGTGCGAAGATGAAATATCGACCATAGGCTCATCATTGGGAGCATCGAAGGTCGAAGTTGTCGTCGATTCAACATTTGTCAAACTTACCGGACAGTCGGTCTTTACCGACAGCATCATTGGTCGCACCACCGACCCCTTGTTGGGCAACCTTACCGTAAACAATTACGGCACATTGCGTACAGGCTATCTTACCCAATTTATGCCTTCGCTCAACATCGATACCCTCAACGTAACGTCTCACACGCTCGATTCGCTCAAGCTTTACCTTAGTTACTACAACAGCGACCTTACAGGCGACTCGTTGGCACCGATGATACTCGACATTTATCGTCTTAACAAAACGATAAAAGCCCCTCTATACACCAACCTTAACCCCGAAGAGTACTATTCGCCCGACGATTGGTTGGCAAGATGTACTTTCGGTAGTTCTACCGAGGGTTTTGTCGATGAAAACAGCAGTACCGACAAAGAAACCGTAACCTACAAACGCATATCGGTAGATATGCCCATATCGTTGGGGCAAGAGTTATTCAATCAGTACAAGAAAGACCCCTCATCATTTGCTATGCCATCGGAGTTTGCCAAGATCTTCCCCGGTATATATATGAATATAGCCTACGGCAACGGTCGTGTAGTAAACATCAAGAGTATCTTTATGACAATGTACTACAGAGCCGTAAAACAAAACGGCAAGATAGACACATTGGCATACACCTATATGGGTGTAACCCCCGAGATATACAGCATCAACCACTTCGACCTCACTCCCGATGCACAACTGTTGCAAAACATCGAGAAAGATAATGCCGAAGGCAAGATAGTATATGCCCAAGCACCCATCGGATATATGCCGGTAATACACTTCCCCACGCAGAATATCATAAACAAATATCACGAGAAGATGGATGGTACCGAGAAGATACAAAATATCTTGAACGCACTATCATTCACCATCCCGGCCGTAATCGACGAGAATGCCCCTCTGTCGCCACCCAAGCATTTGCTATTCATTCGCAAGTCGCAGGTCGAAAGTTTCTTCTTGAACAAGGAAGTACCCGACGACATCAGCACCGTATATGCCACCTACGACAAGAGCCGACAAGTATATGACTTTGGCAACATAGGCAGTTACATACGCGACATATTGGATCGTGAAGATCCCACCGTCACACCCGATGACGAGGAGATAGCACTTATACCCATTCACGTTACATCGGAAACCTCGAATGGATATTACGAAACAACCACATCGGTAACAAGTGTAACACCCTACTGCGCATCGCCTGCCATTGTAAAATTGGACCTCTCGGGTGCTAAAATAAAGATTACCTACACCACACAAAGCCCCAACTAACGTCCTCAAGGATAAAAAAAAGCGCAAGCAGGGCAACCGAATAGCAGAGAAAGTATTACCTTTGCAACTACAAAATACGAAATAGTAACAAAAGCCACAATAGCTCAGTCGGTAGAGCATTTCATTCGTAACGAAAAGGTCGTGGGTTCGAGTCCCACTCGTGGCTCATATTAAAATCAGTTTTAAACACTGAAAATCAAGCAGTTAAATAGGCAGGTGAATTAAAAAAACTTGCCTATTTTGCATTTTTAACTTAAAATATGCCGAAAAACACACAAATATTCACAATTTTGCACAAAACGATACCCCTCTACACTATACTGTAACACACACTTTACAACAGACTTTACAAAACAACATACATACTTTACTGTAAAGTCTAAACAATTTAAACAACTAAAATACAATATGTTATGAACGCAGAAAATTACAAAATCGGAGTAAAAATAGACATAAAAAACAGCAAAGACTTTACAAGGGCGTATACTAATTGGATAATATTTTTTACAAACTATTGATATGCAAGATGTTAGAGAAAGGCTTTTATTTTTTATAAAATGCCAAAATTTATCAAACCAAGCGTTTGAAAAGAAAATAGGGCTTTCAAATGGAAGTGTAGCCAAGACTAAAAGGCTTGGAGATGACAAAATAAACAAGATATTAGACATTTATCCTAACCTTAATAGAATATGGCTATTAACAGGCGAGGGCGAAATGTTGGTAACACCGAATATATCTGCCACCAACAATGGCACAATCGGTGGCGATATGAACGTTGCACAACTCATCGAGAAATATCCGACTAATGCAATCAAAGAAAATGTAGAAGGAGTAGCAGTCGAGGAGATACCTATAATACCAACTGACGTGTACCAAATGCCCGAAGTTGACGTTAAAGAATACATCCAAGAAAACGCATCGGTAGTAAACACCTCTCCTCTTGTGCATCAATTTCCCAAATTCTCTATGTGGTATGAAGTGTATGGCGATAGTATGCTACCCAAGTTTGAGCCGGGTGACCTCATTGCGATCAACCCCTACCCCAAAGGAAAGGAAGTTGTACTCAACAAGCGATACTACGTTGTAGATACCTACTCAAATGGTCTTGTTCTTTGTATGCTTATCAAGGAGGGAAACGGCTATGTTGCCCGATATAAAAATGCCGAGTATGCCGATGACTACATCAACCAAGATGATATAATAAGAATCTATAAGGTCGTAGGCCAAATAAGGATAACATTATAATACTATTCATATAGTAACACACATAATAAGCAAATAAAACAACTCTTAAATTGTCAGTTTAATATTATAAGAAAATGCTATGAGAAAGATATTACTATTGCTTTTGTCACTCAATATATTAAATATATATGCAAAACCTACCGAAGAAACAAAAGAAGTATATTGCTTAATCAAGGGTTGGTCGTGGTTTAAAAATGATAATAATGTTCATATTAAAATAGATTATGGGCAAGAAAGAGATTTTTTTTGGGGGATAGAAGATGCAAAGGATGAAAGCAACAAGTCACTGAAATTTAATTCTATGATAGATGCTATTAATTATATGAGCCTATTCGATTGGCAATTTGTTAATGCTTTCGCTATATCTGAAGGAGAATACAGTGTTTATAATTACCTACTTAAAAAAACGATACCTATCAACGATGAAGTAGAAGACCATTTATTCTCAGGGAAACATACCTTTAATATAATAAATAGAAGAACAGATTATAAATATAAAATAGATAAGGCTACATCGGAATATAACAAATGGTTAAAAAGAAATACAAACGATACGACATCCAAGCATATATCCTTATTAGAAATTCCAATAGACACCACAAAAAATGAGTTTATTAAAATGCTCGAGCAAAAAGGATTTACCAATATAGGTGATGATGTATATAGTGGTTATCTATCGAAAAAAACACTCGTCAAAGTCAACATAATAGGTCAAGATAGTATAATAAAATCAATAGCCGTAGAATTAAGTCCAAACAGAACATCTATTGCACTATATAATAGATATGAATATTTCTATAATTTATTATGCCGAGAATACGGAGAACCAATAAAGAAAAAATCTATTAAAAACATAGGAGATAAAACAAATATCATTGAACAAAAATTACAGGCTACATTCGCTATTGGCACAAAAGGATTTATAAGTGTATATATATCCGGAGGTGGATATGTAGTAATAAGTTACAACAATTTTAAAAGCAACGAATAAAAAATAAATAGAAAGGCTATACAGGCTTAAATCTGTGCTTTACAAAACGGAATTACCCACTTATCTAACTGATAATCAAACAAGTTCAAATTACACTCACGACTCACTGTAAGGCTGTATAAAAGTTGAAATATCCCTCCGTCGCTATGCGACACCTCCCTTAATTTAAGGGAGGAAAATCAGCGTTTGACGCTGATTTAAAGCCGTAGGCTTCTGCTCCTCTAAATTAGAGGAGCTGTCAGTTTGGCTGACTGAGGAGTATTACCAAAATTTTTACAAGCCTTATTTATTTTCCTGCAAAATCTTTCAAGGTGCTTTATTTCGTAATAAAATATTAAATTAAACATCGAAATAACAATTATAAAAATAAAACTGCTATATTTGTATAATTCAATATCACCCTCCAAAGACCTATACGATGAAAATAGAGTTGCCCAAACACAAGAACACACAACAAAGCCGATTTACCACCGACCTGCACACGCTGACAATTATAGGTGCAAACGGTGCCGGCAAGAGCCGTTTCGGCGATGAAACAGCACGTCTGCAAAAGAGTAGTGTATTCTGCATTTCGGCTCTGAAGGCTCTATTTATATCTCCCGACAACGATAAACGAATAGGCAACAACATCACTCGCATATACAACGAGTTGCAAACCAAGACAACATACAAAATAGAGGCTGTTGATACCGAGTTTGAGCGACTGATGTACTTGCTTATGTACGAGGAGTTTATCAACGTAATGTCGTATAAGCACAGCAGCGAAGCAAACAAAGGTAGCCTGCCACGCACCAAACTCGATCGCGTGCAACGCCGTTGGGAGAGTATCTTCCCCGAGAATAAGATGTTGCGAGCATCAGGCAACTTGAGTATTATGGGAGGCAACAACCCACATCCCTACTCGCCCCTACGCCTCAGCGACGGCGAGAAGACTGTATTCTACCTATTGGCATCGGTACTCTTTGCCGACAACCATTCGATTATTATGGTAGAAGACCCCGAAGTGTTCCTGCATCACTCTATTATGAAATCGGTGTGGGACAGCGTAGAACAACTGCGTCCCGACTGCACATTTATATATCTTACTCACGACTTGGAGTTTGCCGCCTCACGCAACGACAGCGTGTGCGTGTGGGTAAAATCGTTCGATGCCGAGAGAGTGCTATGGGACTACGAAATACTGAACAGCCCCAACGACCTACCCGAAGATGTATATCTCGACCTTTTGGGCAGTCGCAAGCCTATCCTCTTTATCGAAGGAACCGACAATCGCAGCATCGATGTTCGACTCTACACTTTATTATATCCCGAATATACCGTCAAGCCATTGGGTGGTTGCTCAAAGGTTATCGAAACGACGCGAACATTTAACGACCTGAAGAGTTTTCATCACATCGAATCGCACGGTATTGTCGATCGCGACCGTCGCACCAATCGCGAGATAGAATCACTGCAACAACGCAACATAGCCGTTCCCGATGTGGCCGAAGTAGAAAACCTCCTGCTCATCGAGCCGGTAATACGCATCGTAGCAAAACGTATGGGACAAAACCCCGACTATGTATTTGGTACAGTGCGCAGTAATATCACAAAGATGTTTGAAGAAGAAGTCGAAACCCAAGCCCTACTACACACACGCCATCGCACCAAACGCGAGATAGAATACACTATTGACCGTCGCTCCAACAACATCGACGATTACGAAGAGCACATCAGCACACTTACAGCCAACTGCAATCCTCGACAACTCTACAACGACCTGTGCCGTAAGTTTGCCCAATATGCGCGAGAGAGAAGATACAATCGCATACTGCGCGTATATAACCAAAAGTCGATGCTGCCCAACTGTGGTGTGGTACAACTGTGTGGCTTTGCCAACAAGGACAAATACCTGAAGTTTATACTCTCTATCCTACGCGAGAACAGTGCCGACTCGGCCTCTATGCGCCAAGCCCTGCGCGAAGTTGTAGGATTGATGTAACAAACAATCATCACGCTCCAAACATCTGAAATAAAAATTTAAGAGAGATTTTCCTCGCCTTGGGAAAACCTCTCTTTGTATGATTATGCAGGTCTAAAACCAACCATTTTGTCCACATTACCCTTTATATATTTATGCAGGTCTAAAACCAACTACTTTCTGCCACATTACCAGCAAAAGTGGTCACTTTATCCCCTAATACTCAATACGATCGAGTATGCCTGTGAGGGCTGCAATGGTTATACCGTAGTTGGTAATAGGCACATCCTGCAGGCGTGCGCGTGCTATGCGATTGATAACGTGACGGCTGTTGAACATACACGCGCCACAATGTATCACAAGGTCGTAGGGTGTGAGGTCTTGAGGGAAATCATTACCTCCCACAATATCTATAACAAGGTCGGCACTGATTTTGCGGCGCAACATCGCCGGCAACTTCACGCGCCCGATATCTTCGTTTTGAGGAATGTGCGAACAGGCTTCTGCTATAAGCACGCGTGAGCCGGCACCCAGCGTTTTCAAGCGTTTTGCCCCCTCTACAAAGGTATTGATATCGCCTTTGTATCGAGCAAACAACACCGAAAAGGATGTCAAACGCGAAGCCTCGGGCTTGAGTTTATATACAGCATCGAACACTTGCGAATCGGTAATGATAAGTTGTGGAGGCGCAGCCATAGCCTCAAGCGCAGCCGGCATTCCCTCGGTCGTGCAACTTACCACCGTACAATTCCTGTCGAGCAGTTCGCGAATGGTTTGCACTTGAGGCTGTATGAGGCGACCTTTAGGCGCACTGCTATCCTGTGGCATAACGAGCATCACCGTATCGCCACTATCGACCAAGCCTTGCAATATGGTGCGTTCCTCTCGCACACTATGGGCCTTCAGTGCCTCATACAAGGCACTCAATCCCACTCCGGTCGTAGCACTTACAGCAATAGGTTTCAACTTTGTTATATGCTCCACATCGGTCAAGAGGGGCAACAAGTCATCATATCGGTCGGCTTGCGACACCACAGGCACAACAGGTATTTCACGCGCTTGCAGTTCGGCCAACCAACGACGGTCATCCTCGCCACATTCGCCGGCAAACAGCATTACAGCAATGTCGGCCTTATCGGCAGCCTTCACGGTTTGAGCCACTCGCCGCGCTCCAAGCAATGTAGCATCATCATACCCCGGGGTATCTATAAGCACACAAGCACCCAACCCGGGCAACTCAATAGGCTTGCTCACCGAGTCGGTAGTTGTGCCTTTTATATCACTCACCACAACGACGTCTTGCCCCGTTAAGGCATTGATAAGCGATGATTTACCACTGTTGCATCGCCCGAAGAAGGCTATATGCAGGCGTTCTGAAGCCGGTGTCTGTTGCATAGCAGGTGTGTTAAAAACGGAAATCACGTTGTCCTTCGGCTATTTTGCGAAGGTTCTCTATTGTTATGGCACGCACTTTATCCGACGGAATGAGAGGAATCTCCTTCTCAATCATCTTTTCGGCCAAGGCTCGTGTACGAGGCGATGCATAGTCGTCGAGATACTCACGCAGGGTAAACAATGCGTTGGGAGCGCAACAGTTACCTATCAGTCCACGCTTGGCAAGCGACATAAAGCGGTCGCCTGTACGACCTTCGCGATAACAAGCCGTACAGAAACTGGGAATGTATCCCAACTCAAGCAACCACGCCACTATCTCATCGAGTGTACGGTTATCGGAGATATCGAATTGTGCCGAGTCTTCGACATTCTCCTCGCCCTCGGCATAACCACCTACCGATGTGCGCGAGCCTCCACTCAACTGCGACACACCCACATCAAGCACCAACTCGCGCGAGCGTTGCGATTCGCGCGTCGAAACTATCATACCGGTATAGGGAACAGCCACGCGCAATACAGCCACTATGCGACGGAACACCTCATCGGTCACAGCATCGGGGAAGTCGGCAGGGTCGATATCATCGGCAGGACGTATGCGAGGCACACTAATGGTGTGAGGCCCTACTCCAAATCGTGCCTCAAGATGCTCGGCGTGCATAAGAATACCCACAAAGTCGTAACGATAATTGCATAACCCGAACAATGCACCAATACCCACATCATCGATACCACCCTCCATTGCTCTGTCCATAGCCTCGGTATGGTATGCCCAATCGCTCTTGGGGCCTGTGGGGTGCAACTGCTCATACACCTTACGGTTGTATGTCTCCTCAAAGAGGATATATGTACCTATTCCGGCATCTTTCAACAGTCGATAATTCTCAACCGTTGTGGCAGCAATATTTACATTGACACGACGTATCGCACCATTCTTATGATGTATCGAGTAGATGGTATCGATCGATTCCAACACATACTCGATAGGATTCTTGATAGGATGCTCGCCCGTTTCCAATGCAAGGCGTTTATGCCCCATATCCTGCAGGGCAATAACCTCACGACGTATCTCATCTTGCGTAAGTTTGCGGCGTGGTATAGTGCGATTCTTGGCGTGATATGGGCAATATACACAGCCGTTTATACAATAATTGGAGAGATACAAGGGGGCAAACATCACAATGCGATTGCCATAGATGCGTTGTTTTATTTGTCGAGCCAACGTAAAGATGCGCTCCACTATTTCGGGGTCATCACACTCAAGCAACACCGTTGCATCGCGATGATTCAAACCCTTACCCTCGGCAGCGCGCGCCAATATCTCATCCACCAACACCTTGTCATTGCGATGCTGAGCAGCATATTCGAGCGTTGCCATTATTTCGCCATCGTGAATAAACTCTTCGGCACGAGGCGATTGCACTTTATATTCTATCATAGCGATACCTCCTCTATATAATTTCCTATATCGTAATTTATCTGATAATCTATTTTTGAAAGTTGCTCGGCCAGCAGTTTCAGCCCTTCGGCAGCCTCAGAGCCAAACGAGGCTTTACCTTCGTATATTTCGTAACTGCGACGCACATCGGCCGGCGACAAGTTGGGCATCACCACATTAGCCCCCGACAGGATGCCTTGCATCTGCGCATCGGGCGACAGGCTTGCCAACGCTGTTGTAGCCGGTATGAGTGCTGTAGGCAATAGCAAACGCACTATCGACAACAGGCGCAAAGTCATATCGACACTGCCTGCCGGATGACATCCCAACGGTGTTTGCGAATGCGGTATAAACGGGCCTATACCCACCATTTGAGGGCGTACCTCTTGCAACAACAACAAGTCTTGCACAAGGTGTTCAACAGTCTGCCCGGGGACACCCACCATCATCCCCATACCGGTTTGGTAGCCTATATCCTTCAGCCTCTTAATGCAGGCTATTCTATTGTGCCACGACATCGATGCAGGATGCAGTTGGGCATACAATTCGGGCGATGCTGTTTCGTGACGCAACAGATAGCGTCGCGCACCGGCATCATACAAGGCTTGGTACGAATCATCACTACGCTCGCCCAACGACAATGTAATGGCACAGTCGGGGAAACGACTGTGCAGGCGAGCCACCAACGGAACAAGACGCTCGTCGGTCAATGCGCCATCCTCACCACCTTGCATTACAAACGTGCGAAAGCCCAAATCGTAACCGACTTGACAGCAGCCCAATATCTGCTCATCGGTGAGTCGATAACGGCTTACATTGCGATTGTCGCGACGTATGCCACAATAGTAACAGTTATTGCGACAATAATTCGACACCTCGATAAGCCCTCGTATATATATACGTCTGCCGAAGTGACTATGGGTCACCTCGGCAGCATTATTGCGTAACAATGTCAGCGTATCAGGGTCGCACTCAGTGAGGAGGGAACGGAGTCCCTCGGCACCGAGCCTATGCTCGTTTACCAACCGTTCACCCCACGCATCCATTGTTAATACTATCTTCTTTGCAGTTCTTTGTTGTATGTTTGACGAGCCTTATCGTATGATTCGTGATTGGCAGGGCCCGATATACAACCACCCTCGCAAGCCATCACCTCAATAAACTGTACGGGGGCTTTGCCGGTCTTACCATAAGCACGCAACAAGGCTACATTTTTCTTGGTAAGATTTGCCACCAATGTAGCCGTGAATGTAAACTCACCGTTAATCTCATTGAGAACGGCTTGAGTCACACCGTTGGTTTGTGCAAAACCGTGAGCAAACTTGCTTGATGAAACAGGAATATCAAAGACGTGTTGTTCGCCCAACTCTATGCCCAAGCCATCGAATACCGAATGAATCTCCTCGAAAGTCATTACATAATTTACCAAGTCGTCGCGACGAGCCTCTTTGCGCTTGGCAATACAAGGACCTACAAACACGAGTTTGGCATCGGGATACTTCTCACGAGCGATAAGGGCAGTGTAATACATAGGCGAGCGAGTGCTCGAGATGTATTTCTTCAAGTCGGGAGCGTGTTTCTCGGCCATCTCGATGTAAGAGGGACAGCACGAAGTTGTCATAAAGGGTGCGCCCTCTTCAAGACGCTCTTTCAACTCGGCACTCTCCAATCGGGTTGTTTCTTCGGCACCTTGTGCCACCTCGATAACATCGGTAAAACCGATAGCCTTGATTGCGCCATACACTTGCTCGGCAGGCAAGTTGTATTGAGCCAAGATAGCAGGAGCGACCATAGCCACTACCTTCTCGCCACGACGGATGCTTTGCAACACGTCGAATACTTGCGATATCTCGAAGATAGCACCGAAGGGGCAACTATTGAGGCACTTACCACAATATATACACTTGCTTTCATCGATATGCTCTACACCATATTGGTCTTTGCTGATAGCCTGTACAGGGCAAGCCTCCTCGCAAGGAACAGGTATATACACAATTGCGTGATAAGGGCAAGCCTCGAAGCACTTACCACAACTGATACAGTCGTTGTGATTGATGCGGCCTTGGCTGGTATAGGGGTCAAACTCTATCGCATTCTTGGGACAAGCGTGAGAACAAGCACGAGCCACACAGCCACGACACAAGTTGGTGATATCATAATTGGTGCGCACACAAGATGAGCAAGCCTCATCGATAACGCACATTATATTGTCTTTGATTTTTTCGCGCTCCATAGCACGGCGCGCATAGTCACTCAGGGGAGTCAACTCGTCGGTTTCATCGGTCATATCATAGCCCAACAAAGGCAACGATTTGTACTTCCACACAGCACGCTCTTTGTGAATACAACAACGACCACGCACTTGTGCATTACGAGGACTCAATTCGATAGGTAATCGGTCTATTTTCTCAACCAATTCACCGTTTTTCCATAGTTTGATAAGATTGGTCAGCAATTTATGTCTGACAATCATTACATTGTTCTTGATAGCCATTGACTTAAGATTAGGTTATTCTCTTTCAATGTGCAAAGGTAGGTATTATTTATAGTATTAGCAATAGTTTTTGTAAAATCTTACACAAAGCGATATTTATTATAAGAAAAATGCGAGTTGTAGAGTCCAAGATAGCCACGCTCGGGATAAAAAATAAATAAATTTATTTTGTTCTCCCCTCGCTTATCGCTATCTTTGCAAATATTTCAAATAGGTATATATGAAACCACTTCAAAAACGCAATAAGTTCAATCGACCGTCGAAAGAATACACTTATCGTGTAGAGAGTGACTCTACGCTGATTGACTTCCTGTTAGCCACTCTTAAGGACAAGTCGCGCACTACTGTCAAGTCTTATCTGTCGCACCGACAAGTAGCCGTAAACGGTATGCCCACATCACAGTTCAACACTCCTCTGCACAAAGGCGACCAAGTTACCATCAACTTTACTATCGGTTACAAGGTGTTTACACACCGTCGCTTGCGCATTATCTTTGAGGATGAATATCTTATCGTTATCGATAAGGGTTACGGACTGCTATCGATGGCTACCAAGAACGAAAAGGCCGACACAGCCTATCGTATTGTTAGTGATTATGTCAAGAGCAACAACCCCGACGGACACATCTTCATTGTGCATCGCCTCGACCGCGACACATCGGGCGTAATGATTTTTGCCAAGCATCAACGCATACAAGAGTTGCTGCAACGCAACTGGAATGAGGCTGTTATCGAGCGTAAATATATGGCTGTCGTAACAGGCGAGCCTGCTCCGGCTCAAGGCGAGGTAAAATCGTACCTAAAGGAGAATGCCGCTATGCAAGTGTATTCGACCAACGACAGCCAAAACGGACAATTGTCCATAACTCGCTACAATACAGTAGCCACCAACGGTCGTTTCTCGCTACTTGAGGTGCAATTGGAAACAGGACGCAAAAACCAGATACGCGTACATATGCACGACTTGGGCCACCCCATTATAGGCGATCGCAAGTATGGTTCGACGTGCAACCCCATAGGGCGTGTGGCACTTCACGCCAAGTCGCTCCGTTTTAAGCACCCCATTACCGGACAGATGCTGCATTTCGAGTCGTTGACTCCCGAAAAATTTGAATATATCGTAAAACAAAAATAATTTTACCACAATGATACAACGTATTCAATCACTCTACTTGCTGTGTGCCATTATTTTTATGGCCATATTTGCATTTACCCCTTACTTCAACATCGTTACCGACGATGCAACCTATCAACTGACAAGTTGTGGCATCAAAGCCGTCGAAACGGCTCAAGCCGATGCGGCTACAGTTGTTTCTTCACAAAATTATATAGTCCTCATTATATCGGGGCTTATAATGTTGTTGTCGATCATTGCTATTTTCCTTTTTAAGAATCGTGTGAAACAAATACTTGTTTGCAAGATAAACATTCTGTTCTACGTTACGCTGTACATCATTATGGGTATCACAGCCTTTATGAACTACTCGGCATTACAAGGTACAAGTTTCACCACTACTACATACGTTGTATTCCCCATATGCGCACTTATAACCAATTGGTTGGCCATATCGGCCATAAACAAAGATGAGCAATTGGTGCGCGATAGCGAACGTATGTGGACTCGCAACCGATAATCTTATTTACCCATATAATTCTCGATGTATATGCAATCGCTCATAGAACAGTTTCACCAAGCAATGACCACTACCGATGTTACCACCGGCAGTGCTATATGCAAACTTGTAGTGAGTGCCCTGTTGGGTGGTGCCATAGGATTTGAGCGTAAGCAAAAGGGTCAGATAGCCGGCTCACGCACTTTTGCACTCATCTCGATGGGTGCAGCATTGGCTATGCTGGTGTCGAATGCCATACCTCAATTATTCACACATCTGCCCAACGGAGGCGATCCTGCCCGTATAGCGGCACAAGTGATAAGTGGTATAGGCTTTCTTGGTGCCGGCGCTATTATACAGACCAAGGCATCGGTGCGTGGACTTACCACAGCAGCCGGCATTTGGGTTTCGGCAGGATTGGGCCTTGCCGTAGGTATAGGTCTTTATGTTGTTGCCTTCATTGCAATGATACTCATTCTCATCACATTGGTTGTAATAAACAATATTGAGAACTTGTTTCACCTCGATTGGAATAGCGACATCATCAATGTGCGACTGCCTATGATTGTAGAGTCGGTCGATGAGTATCGCAAACTATTTGAGAAACACAAGGTAAAACTACACGAATGGTATATCGACCTCGACTATCGTACACCATCGACCAACATACACTTTGTCATACAAAAGCGTGAGCGCACCGATGTGTTGCGACTCTTTGCCGATATGCAAAAGATTAACCCCACCGACAGTATTACACTGCAAAACGAAATGTAAAACGATATGGAAGGACTGCAACCCCTCATCATCGACCTCGCCCTCATTCTTATATTGGCAGGTATCGTAACGTTGCTTTTCAAGAAGTTGCGCCAACCGGTTGTGCTTGGTTACATCGTGGCAGGTTTCTTGGCAAGCCCCAATTTCCATTACCTCCCCTCGATTGTCGATGCCGAGAGTATCGATATTTGGGCGCAAATAGGTATCATCGTACTACTGTTCTCGTTGGGATTGGAGTTTAACTTCAAGAAACTGCTCAACGTAGGAGGCACGGCTTTCACCACTGCCCTCACCATAGCCATTGGTATGATAGCCATAGGCTATATGGCAGGACAATTGATGGGCTTCACCACCTTCGACAGTATCTTCTTGGGTGCAATGTTGTCGATGTCATCGACAATGATTATCATCAAGGCATTCAGCGACTTAGGCTTGCAACAGCAGAAGTTTACACAAACCGTTTTCGGTGTACTCATCGTGCAAGACCTGCTTGCTGTAGTGCTTATGGTTATACTTTCGTCCGTTGCAGCCGGCAGTGTAGAGGGTGGCGAATTGCTCAACAGCGTGGCTCGATTGGTTTTCTTCCTTGTACTATGGTTTGTTATAGGCACCTTCATTATCCCCTCATTCATTCGCAGCGTACGACGTTTCCTCAATAACGAAACACTGCTTATCGTAGCGATGGGATTATGCTTCGGAATGGTTGTAGTAGCCAATTATGCCGGATTTTCTTCGGCTTTGGGTGCATTCGTTATGGGCTCAATCCTGTCGAGTGCCAACGAGGTGGAACGCATAGAACGTATTGTACAGCCCATTAAGGACCTATTTGGTGC